>CBIGXK010000022.1:0-21776 GCA_966193805.1 uncultured bacterium
GAACCTGTATCTGGAGCTTCGGAAACTCTTATACTATCCATTGTACTACGAGGCCGGACACGGCGAACGGCAAACGCGAGACGTGAAACGTGAGAAGAAAAACAACATAGTCACTAATTCTTAACACCACTCTCCACTCCCCATTCATTCCCCACTCAACAACCCACCCACATTGCTCGTGAATATCTTCACCGCAATCGCCAGCAAAACTACACCAAAAAACTTACGCACCGCTGTCAACCCCGCAGGGCCCAACAGGCGCGCAATATACTTCAACGATCGCAACACTACATACACCACCACAAGGTTTATTAAAATTCCCAGCAACAACGGCATCTTGTCGTAATTCGCCCGCAACGAAATGATCGTCGTTAGCGTGCCCGAACCGGCAATCAGCGGAAAAGCAATCGGCACCAGTGTGCCCGACCTCGGATCAGTGTCCGGCTTAAAAAACTCTACCCCCAACACCATCTCCAACCCCAATATAAAAATGACAATCGAACCGCCCACAGCAAACGATCCCACATCCAATCCGAATATCTTCAACAACTCCTCACCCAAAAAAACAAAAAGCAACATCAGCAGGCCCGACAGCAACGTAGCCTTCAGCTCGTTTATCCCTCCCTGCCTCTCCTTGATACTGATCAGTAACGGTATCGAGCCCACAATGTCGATGATCGCAAATAGCGTGAACGTGACCGTCAGCAGATCATCCAAATTCCAATCCATCGCTTTTCACCCAAAGGTAAGCAAGCTTTATAAGCTCACCTGCACCCCCGCCATCACATTGAAGCCCTTCGTATTATATCCCAATACTTCGAAATACCGCTGATCGGTGACGTTTTTCAAATCGGCAAACGCCCTGAACTTTTTCGAGAAACGGTATTCGCCATACATATCCCATGTATAATAGCTCTTCAACACTACCGGCGTCGAACCATAAATCGGCTCCAGCCGGTCGCCGGCCACCCTGAACGTGGTGCCGGTGTACAGCTTGTCCGTCCACCAGTAGCCCGCATTCACATTGAACGCATTTGCCGGCACGCGATACAGGTCGTTGATAACAGTGTCTTTCCCCACCGGGAAACCGGTATTGTCGTACGGCGATGTGAGCTTCCCCCGGGTGTAAGCATAGTTCGCGCTCACGTTCCATTTTTCGCCCTTGTATTCCAGTTCCACCTCAACACCATTCGATTTTTTATTGCTGATGTTCCGGTACTGCGAAAAAAAGTTCACCGGGTCCACATAAATAAATTCTATGGCCTCATCCGTATTCCGGTGAAAATACACCGCCCGCACATTGAGGTCCTTCGCAACAAACCACTGCGCACCACCCTCAATATTTAACGATGTTTCGGGGTCGAGCTCCCTGTTGCCAAACAAGGGGTCGAACAGTTCAAACAATGTAGGCGTTTTGTAAGCCGAATACAGGTTCGCAAACACCTTTACCTTGTTGGCAAGAAACACACTCGGGTTGAGCGTGTAAGAAAAGTTCGTTCCGTACTCAGAATGTGAATTCAACCTTCCGCCAAGCTCCACATTGAACACATCTCCCGTTTTAAAAATTAACGATGCATACGGACTCACCTGCGTCATGTGCGCCAGGCTGTCCGGTATTTTCGAAGTGTACGGCCCAAACGCTGAGATCGACAGCAGATCTTCCTGCATCCTGTGCGCCCGGTAATCTACACCGGCCAACACCTCAAAACGCTCCCACTTTTTATTCATGTACAACTCCGCAAAGTGGGTGCTGCCGTAATAGTCATCTCTCAGATAATTAGGAGCATTGTGCACCGAATCATTCAGATATAATCTCTTCACCTTATTATACCTGTAATTCAATTGCAAGGCTCCCCCATCAATGTCGTACGACAGCCCTGCGCCGCCCATAATGTTGCTGGTGGTTACCGTGTAGTCTTTGTCGTCCTTAAACGCCGAACCGTCTATGTCGGTTTTATACCTGCTGTAAAAACCAAACACGCTTGCCCGTAATTTGTCAGTCAGGTTCACCCGCCAGTTGCCGGTAAGGTTATGCTGACGGATACCATCATTGTCAAAGTCCTCCTTTCCTGTAGAGTCGTACGCAGAGGAAAAGCCATTTGAGGTGGTGTAACCGTATTGCAGCGACAACCTCGACTTTTCGCCCGCCTGCGTCAAACCGATATTTGTTTTTAATGATCCATAGCTTCCTCCGGCCGCTGCCAAGTTCACATGTGTACCTGCGGCACCACCTTTCTTGGTGATGATATTGATCACGCCGGCAACGGCATCTGAACCATACAACGTAGTTTGCCCGCCCTTCAAAATTTCAATGCGCTCCACCTGCTGAATGGCAAAAAAATTCAGGTCGATGTAATTGTCATTAACAGAAGGATCGTTTACAGGAATCCCATCAAGCAAAATAAGCACGTTGCCCGCCGACGCACCGCGAATGCTCACCGTTTGATTGGTTCCCATGTTGTTGTTGGCGCCCGGAATGGTTACCCCGGCAACGGTATTGAGCACTTCGCCTAACGTGCGGCCATAGCTCCTTTCCAGTTGCTCGCTTCCAATTACCGTGACAACCTTACCGGTTTGTGTCTGTTTCTTTGGATACTTGTTGGCTGTAAAAATTACTTCGTCCAGCGAACTTACCCTCGTACTGTCCTGCCCAATGGCAAAGTAACTGCTGAACAATAATGCGATAAAAGTGATTTTCCTGGTCATAGTCTTGTTTTTTCCTGTCGAAAACAGGGATTAATAACTATGAACCTTCGGTGTAATGTGGTCAGAAATGAAAAGTCTCCTGCAGCAGACAATTTTCACCCCGGCTTTTCTCCCGAAAGCTCGTTGATGTTGTTGTCATTGGCAGGTCTTCTGGCTCGTGCCGCATCCTCCGACCTTCCCATCCCTAATTGGAACAGTGGTGCGAAGTGGCGGATGTTTGGTTCAGCTTATGAACCTGGCACTTACAGCTACGGGAATAGCACCGGGTTTACACCGGTTTCCCTTTTAATGGCACGTTGCGGCGCCAACCAATCACGGCCGCAAATGTAGGAGGAAAGGGAGAAAGAGCAATGGACAAACCGTATTGTTGATTGTCCACCCCCGGCGCTTCGCGCCACCCCCGCCAGCGGGGGATACGTTTGCCGATTGCCGTCTGTCCACCCCCGCCAGCGGGGGATTGTTTGTCGATTGCGTCCTTACCATATATACCCGACTCTCGCGCCAATCGAAAAGTTCCGCGTGGGGGCAGCATTGAAGTATCGTCCGCCAAACGCATTGATGTCATTGCCCAGGCTGTACCTCACATCAAATAAATTATCGCCGGTGGCAAATACATCCAGCGAAAACCTTCTGGTCAGCACTTTACGGAAACCAACCCTCGCCGCCAGCAGATGATAAGATGATGCATACTCGGTGTTCGCATCGTTGAGGGGAAGGGGATCGCTATAATTATAGGTGAGGTTTGCGTAAAATCCGGCTCGTGTAATGATATCGGCGCCGGCAGCAACAAAATGCGGAGGTATGCTCGGCAACCGCTTGCCCGAATAATCCGCGGTATCATCGGTTACCTTCTGGTAATTGTCGTAATGGAAATTGTGCCAGGTATGGCTGATCCACACCTTCACCTGGTCGAAGAAAAGATTGCTTCTTTTAATGAGCCGGTACGAAAGATAAGTTTCGATACCCTTCTGGTTAGTGTTGCCTGCATTGACAAAAAAATCGGCGCCAGCCTCATCCCTTCGTTGTGTGATCGTGTTGTTCAGGCGGAAATAAAATGCGTTCACATCAAATTGCAGCCTGCCGTCCATCGCATTTCCCCTAACACCTAACTCATAATTGTAACCATTCTCGGCTTCCAGCTCGGTGCTGATGATGCCGGTTGAAGGCAGCAGCTCCGCATTGGTAGGCGGCGAAAACCCTTTGGAAATGCTTCCGTACGCAGACAGTGTCGGCAATATTTTTTTCAGCACGGCTATGCGCGGCGCAAACTGGTTATTATACCTGCGCGATTGATAAGACGCCGGAACGGAAAGCCGCTGCACATCCACATCCATGATGTTTAAACTCAGGCCGCCTGTGAAAATCCAGTTATCCGGCGTTTCAAGCGTGGCCTGCGTAAAAACAGAATATTGCTTGTTGGTGATTTCGTCGTCGGTTTGCAGAGGACCCGGGTCGCCTGCATTGTATTCATACACTTTCGATGCTGCAAAGCCCTGCTGCGCCTCCACGCCTCCGTGCCAGGTAAATACCGAGTTGCCCACATCACCTTTATATTGGATGATGGTACGGCTGCCGAAATGCGGTTCGGTTCTCCTTTCGTAATTACGGGTGGTAGGATTGATGAGCCGCGAGTATGCGCCGTACAGCGACGTGGTGTTTTGCCAGTGATCGTTCCAAATCAGCTCGTACGTAAGGCCTGCCATGTATAATTTTTGAAAGATGGCGGCATGTGCCTCAACGGCACCTGGCGTTTGTCCGGCCCTCGGCCGTGCGGCCTTCGGATTATTCTCATATTCAGCGCGCGTCAGCGCTCCCGGTGTTTGGTAAAAAAGATCTCCCTGTAAAAAGTGCGCGCGCAGCGTGCCTTTTTCTCCAACCTTTGCAAAACCGTCCCAGCTCACCACCCTGCGCTCCATTTTCGTTTGGTCGCGATACCCGTCGCTGTTTTGGTACTGGTAATTAACCGAGTGATTCAGGTCCTCTTTCCCGCCTTTCACGTTAACGTGAAAGCTGTTCATGCCAAAACTTCCCGTTGTGTAATCAACCGACGCGCCGCGTTGAAAGGCGCCCGCGTCGCTGTTCAATAATATCACTCCTCCCGTGCCTGCGCCGTACAGGCTGCTTGCCGGGCCCTTTAATATTTCAACCGACGCAACATTATACAATCCGAGCTGGTTGAAGAAAGTGTTGCCGCCGGGGTCCGTATAGGGTATATTGTTATAATATACTTTTACATTTCTGACGCCGAAGGGTGAGCGCAGCGAGCTCCCCCTGATGTTGAGGCGATAGCTTCCGGGCGAGCGCTCTTCCATCCGCACGCCCGGCGCGGTATTCAATGCCGGCAACAATGAAATATTGTTGTACCGGTTGAGCTGCGAACGGTTGATGACGCTGATGGGAGCGGCTACTTCAATAAGCCGCCTGTTGCTTTCAAAACCCCTCACCACCACCTCGTCAAGCATGTCTGACGAATCTTCGGGCAGCAAAATGGCTGACGTGTCGGTTGTTTGTCCCTGCGTAATTGATGTGATAAATATGAACGCGATGATGGCTGCGATCGGCTTCATTACTGTGTCCTCTGTTTTCGTAAAGGTAGCGCCAAATGTTTTTTTCTCCATTTATTCTGTTGAAAGCATCATGGCGTCAAGTGTAAAATAACTGTAATGTTTCCAAAAAATACTGTAATCGGGTTTTCATTTACAGTTATTTTTGTCGAATGAACCTTAGGCATGTCTTTCTTGCGCTGCTGTGCTGCTCTATGGGAATTATTGCACATGCACAGGACTCATGGGACCTGAAACGTTCCGTGCAATATGCGCTCGACAACAATATTTCTGTTAAACAGGCGGATATTCAGGCCAGGCTGGCGGAGCTTAGCCTGAAGCAAAACAGGCTGATGCAGTATCCGTCGGCCAACATATCGGGTAGTGTTGGCGTCAATGCCGGACGTTCAATCGACCCTACCACCAACCTGTTCACGAATACCCAACTGCTGTCGACGGGATTCAGCCTGTCTTCGGGATTGACGCTTTTTAACTTTTTCAGCGTACAAAATAATATCAGGGGAAGTAAACTCGACAACGAGGCAGCAAAGGCCAATGTAGATAAGATCAGGAACGATGTGGCGCTGAATGTGGCCTCGGCCTACCTGCTGGTGCTCGTTTCGCAGGAACAGGTGAACATCGCAAAACTGGCGGTGCAGTTGACGTTAGAAAACCTTGACAATACCACGAAGAGGGTGCGGGCAGGTGCACTCCCCGAACTGAACCAGGCAGAGCTGGAGGCGCAGTTGGCAGCAGACAGTTCCAACCTGATCACGGCCATTAACACAGTTAGGCAGAATATTCTTCAGATGAAGGCAATCCTGAACGTTGATGCAGGAACAAGTTTTACCGTCGAGGCGCCGCCGTTGGAAGAAATTCCCGTGTTGACCCTTGACGAGCTGCAACCCGAATACGTTTACGCCGAAGCGGTAAAGAACCTGCCGCAGCAACGCGTAAACAACCTCCGCATACAGGCTGCCGAGAAGTATGTGAAGGCGGCTCGCGGCCAAATGTACCCGACGTTTTCGCTTTTCGCCGGCCTCGGAACGAACTATGCGAATAATAAAATACCGTCGGTGGTGCAGGTGCCAACGGGCGATTTCGACACCACCGGGGCGAAGGCACTCGTGAACGGAACTTTGTATGATGTGGTGGCCCCGGGTTTTAATAATGTAATCACCACTACCACCACGCCATTCGGCACACAATTAAGCGACAACTTCAGGCAAAATATCGGCCTGCAGGTAAACATACCGCTGTTCAATAACGGCGCCGCACGTACGCAATGGCAAAGAAGCAAACTTAACGTTACCTCACTGGAGCTGCAAAAAGACCTTGACCTGCTGACACTCAAACAGGATATCTACTCTGCTTATAACGATGCGTCAACGGCGATCCAGAAGTATGAAGCCGGAAAGAAAAGCGTACAGACGGCTGAAAAGGCTTATAACTTCGCGCGTAAGCGGTACGAGGTGGGGTTGCTCTCCACGCTGGACCTGCTCGTCAATCAAAATAATCTGAACCGTGCAAGAGTTGAACTGGCACAGGCGCAGGTGGATTATGTGTTCAGGCTAAAGCTGCTCGAGTTTTATAAGGGACAGGGCATAAAGGTCGAATAATATAAATTTGTCAAATGCGAAAGAGAACCTGGATAATCATAATCAGCCTGGTAGTGATCATTATAGCACTCGTAGGGCTAAAAAAGGCAGGTGTACTGGGAAAAGATGAAGGGTTGAAGGTGGCTACTGAAAAAGCTGAGCGCCGTACGATCACCGAAAGCGTAAATGCCAGCGGCAAGGTGTACCCCGAAATAGAAGTGAAAGTAAGCCCGGATATTTCAGGTGAGATCGTAGAACTCAATGTGCAGGAAGGCGACAGCGTAAAACGGGGAGCCGTTCTCGCAAAAATTTACGCCGACATCTACACCACAGAACGCGACCAGGCTTCGGCCATCGTTACCCAGGAACAGGCACGCGTGGAAAATGCCAGGGCCCAGTTGCCGGGGCTGAAGGCGGCGTTGGAATTTGCGCAACGCACCTATGACCGGCAAAAGCAATTGGTGGATGAAAAAGTAATATCGCGTGCCGAATTTGAGCAGGCGCAGAATACCCTGCAGACAGCGCAGGCAAATTATAATGCCGCATTGGAAACTGTTCGCGGCGGACAGGCAGGCGTGGCGAGCGCAAAAGCCAGCCTACAGCGCGCCAACAAAGACCTTAGCCGTACCTCCGTCCTTTCACCAATGGACGGCGTCGTGAGTTTATTGAGCGTGAAGAAAGGAGAAAGGGTTGTGGGCAACTCCATGATGGCCGGCACCGAAATGATGCGGATCGCAGATATGAGCAAAATTGAAGTGCGCGTGGATGTGGGTGAAAACGACATTCCAAAAGTGAGCCTTGGCGATTCCGCACTCGTGGAAGTGGACGCTTATAACAGCCGCAAATTTAGAGGAGTGGTCACACAGATTGCCAGCAGCAGCGTCCTCGCGGCCCAGGAAAACCAGAATCCAACGGCCACCACCGATGTCACCAACTACAAGGTGTACATCAGGCTGCTGCCATCATCTTACAGTGATCTCCTTGACCCTGAAAAACCAAGAAAGTTTCCCTTCCGCCCCGGCATGAGCGCCAGCGCAGATATTCAAACCAAAACAAAAAATAATGTCATCGCCGTACCCATCAATGCGGTAACGACCAGGGAAAAAGGAACGGACAACGTTGCAAACGATAACGATCAAAAAACGGAAGCAGGCATGCAGGAAACGCAAAAATCATCGCTTTCGTCGGACCTTGATGAAATTGTATTCGTTGTGCAAAAGGACGGCACTGTTAAAAAGATGACTGTCAAAACCGATATCCAGGATATCAATTATATAGAAGTGACGGAAGGTATAGCTGAAGGCGCTGAAGTGATCTCGGCACCGTACAATGTTATCAGCAAAACGCTGAAAGATGGCATGAAAGTGAAAGTTGTTCCGAAAGAGCAATTGTTCGCCCCGGCCAAGTAGTTTTTTCACTCAAACGATCCTAATGCAATTCGGAATAATTGGAAGCGGAAGCTGGGCTACGGCATTGGCAAAAATACTCACGGATAACGGCCACGCCATCAACTGGTGCGTAAGAAATGAGAGAACAGTGAACCATCTTAACATCCGCCACCACAATCCAAACTATCTCAGCTCCGTCTATTTCGACACCGCAAAACTTCGCTTATCGACAAACGTTAAAAGTACGATCGAGGCTTCCGATCACATCGTTGTCGCCATCCCTTCCGCTTATGTTACCGGCACGCTGCAACACCTCGATACGAAAATTTTCGAGGGCAGGAAGGTGATATCTGCCATAAAAGGCATCCTTCCGGAGAGCAACCTCCTGTTTAACCAATACCTGCAAACGGTCCACGCGTTTCCGCTCGAAGATTATTACACCGTCATGGGCCCTTGCCATGCCGAAGAAGTAGCGGCAGAAAAACTTTCCTACCTCACCATTTCGGGTGTGAACATAAACGCGACCAGGGCCATCGCGGCAAACTTTGCGACCGAATACCTCACCACCATCATCAATGATGATGTTACCGGTGTACAATTTGCGGCCGTTCTCAAAAATATCTATGCGCTGGGCGCCGGTATCGCCCATGGACTGGAATATGGTGACAATTTTCTGAGCGTTCTCATCGCCAACTGCGCCGATGAAATGGCAGGTTTTCTCCGCAAGGCGGGTGTTCAGCACATCGAAGTGGGTGTGCACGAAACCATCGATCACCGCAAAACGGCTAACTATGCAGCATCCGTTTACCTAGGCGACCTGCTCGTTACCTGTTATTCGCTGTACAGTCGTAACAGAACATTCGGCAACATGGTGGGCAAGGGCTATTCGGTGAATGCGGCAAAGCTTGAAATGAATATGGTAGCGGAAGGATATTATGCCAGCCGCTGCATTCACGCCATTAATGGGACGGTCGGCGCCGACATGCCGATCGCCGATTCCATCTACAGGATATTATGGGAGCAGTTGCATCCGTACGAAGGGTTCAGGGAAATCGAAAAGGTGCTCGTTTAAATTAAAGGAAAAGCGCTGCTGCAATGCCGTCGGCAAATAATTTGCCTTCCCTGGTCAGCACAAACCTTCCATTCTCACTTCGCATCCATCCTCTGCTGATAAATTTGTCGCAAGATGTGACAATAGGCGGACGCGCAGCCGGCTCGATGCGATCAACAGCCAACCCTTCGATCGTTCGTATGGAAGTCATGATGTATTCGTTCAATCGTTGTGCGGGCGTCAGCGTTTCCAATTCAAAAGGTATGGTGTTCGCGGCGAGCGATTTTATGTACAGCGCATTGTTCGACACGTTCCACTGCCGCGACTCGCCGTTGAAAGAATGGGCGGAAGGGCCGAGACCGAGATACTTTGCACCCTTCCAGTAGGAGCTGTTATGCACGCTCCTTTTACCGGGCAGTGCAAGGTTCGAAATTTCATAGTGCTCGTAGCCCCTCGACTGCAGGTAATCTGTCATCATCAAAAACTGTCGCGCCTGGTCCTCATTGTTAATATTTTCTTTTTTCCGCGTACGCGTCATCACGTCCAAAGCGGTACCCGGTTCAACCGTGAGTGCATAACAGGAAAGATGGGGAATGGCCAGGTCGGCGGCAATCGTGAGGTTGTGCTGCCATTTTTCATCCGAAAGGGTGGGGGTGCCATAAATGAGGTCTATGCTCATATTCGAGAATCCGGCGTCGCGCGCACGCATGATGCATTCCCGCGCCTGCAGTGCAGTATGCGCACGGTTCATCCAGAGCAGGTCCTCTTCAAAAAACGACTGTATGCCGATGCTCAGCCGGTTAATGCCCTGTCTTCTCCAGGCCAGGGGCGATTGGGTGTTAATGTCGTCGGGATTGGCCTCGAACGTTACCTCCGCATCCGTGGTCACAGAAAAATGAAGATGCAGCGCTTCCATGATGCCCGCCAACTGCGACCCGTCCAGCAGCGAAGGGGTACCGCCGCCAAAATAGATGGTGTTCACTTGTTCCCCTTCAAGATAATCGCGGCGTATGGCGATTTCCTTCAATAAAGCGGGTAAAAAATCGTTTTGAAGCTTCAATGAAGTGGAAAAATGAAAATTGCAGTAATGGCAGGCTTGTTTGCAAAAGGGTATATGAACATATATGCCGGCCATTCCACCTGTATATTTGAAGCGAGATGGCAAAGGTAACCGTATATCATAAGATATCTGGACTGATCATAGTTTTCATCGCCCTCTCGACGGTTTCTTCCGCCCAGTATTTATTGAAATTTGAGCCGGTGGATAGAGACAGCGTTTTTGTGAAGGATACGCTCAGGCTCAAACATACTTTTTCCGACAGGCAATCGTGTACAAATTATGTCAACGAACTGCCGGCGTTGCTCCGGTCGAAGGGATACCCATCGGCTTCCGTTGATAGCGTCTATTATGACAGCACCACTACCACCTGTGTGTTGTACATCGGGGATGCCCTTACCTACACCTTCCTCGAAACCGATTCGATTGACGGCAGCATCCTGACGGCTGCAGGTTGGTATGGCAGGCCGAAGAAAGCCGTCAGTATCAGCCAGGTGCATGCCCTGCAGGAACGTATGCTCGACTACCTCGAGAATAATGGATACCCTTTTGCCAGCGTTTCGCTCGACAGCATCAGGTTCGTATCCGATAGCATGTTTGCAAAGCTCAAAGTCGAGAAGGGGCCGTTGTATAAAATAGACAGCATCAGGAACATGGGCACCGCCTCCGTTTCACCGGCGTTTCTCCAGCAGTTTTTGGGTGTTAAAAATGGCAGCATTTACCGAAAAGAAAAGCTGCAACAGATCAGCTCGCGGATCAGGGAGCTTCCTTATGTCGAAGAAAGACAACCGTGGGACCTTACCCTGCTCGGAACGGGTTCCATACTTAACGTGTACCTGTACCCGAAAAAGAGCAGCGAGATAAATGTGCTGGTGGGGCTGTTGCCGGCCAACGAGCAATTGGCCAACAATAAAATGCTCGTTACCGGCGAGGCGAACATCAATCTCAAAAATTCGCTGGGAGGAGGTGAAACGATCGGGTTGAACTGGCAACAACTGCAGGTGAAATCGCCAAGGCTGAACATCCTTTTCCAGCAACCCTACCTGTTCGGTTCGCCATTTGGCATGAACTTCAATTTCGACCTCCTGAAGAAGGATTCATCTTATGTCAACATTGGTATCCTGCTCGGCGCGGCCTATGCCGTTTCCACCACACAAACCGGCAGCGTTTTTATTCAGCGGCTCGCCACCAACCTGCTTACGGTTGATACGTTTGCGGTAAAGAACAACCGCAGGCTGCCGCCTGAGGGCGACGTCAGCTCAACAAATCTTGGCGCGACTTACGAATGGCTCACCACCGATTACCGGTTCAACCCAAGGAAAGGAAATGAACTGAGCATTACGGCTTCCGCAGGGATGCGAAACATCAAAAAAAACAATGTGATCCTCAAACTTTATGACGACAGTGAGCCTTCATTCGACTTTAACCGCCTGTACGACACTTTTAAGCTGAAGAGCTACCAGTTCAGGATAAAGTTGCGCGCCGTTCATTACTTTCCGATAAGCAGGGCATCAACGTTAAAGGCCGCGCTTAGCGGCGGATGGTTTCAATCGCCTTCTGTTTTCCGCAATGAACTATTCCAGATTGGCGGTTACAAGTTGCTGAGAGGATTTGATGAAGAAAGCATTTTCAGTTCAGCTTACGGCGTGGCCACGGCAGAATACCGGTATCTTCTCGGCCAAAATTCGTTTTTGTCTGCTTTCATCGATTATGGTTCATCGAAGAATGTGCTGGTGGAAACAGAACCAAATAGCTCGTTTCTGGGAACCGGATTGGGAATGGCATTCGAGACGAAAGCAGGCATTTTCAACATCACCTACGCCGTCGGCAAACGCGACGGTGATAAATTCAATCTCCGGCAATCGAAGATTCACCTGGGTTACGTCAACTATTTTTAAATGTGCAAGGAATAGTATTTTCGCACAAGCAAATTTTATTGATTGAAATATTTCGCTGCATTTTCCCTCGCTTTATTTGCTTGCTTCTTTCAACTATCCGCACAAAACGCGTCGGACTCCATATTGCGGGCGAGAGCAGATTCTGTAAGGATAAAGGATTCGCTTGGGCGGATACAGAAAACCAAAGACAGTTTACTGCAGATTACGCAGGCCGGTATCGCAAGGGCCGCCGACTCTGTCCGTAAGATAGTGAGGGAAAGAAGAAAAAGGATCTATGCGAATTTTCAGGAAGCCGTTAAAGAGAACCCCTATTTTAATGTGAACCGGCCCGCGCTCCGGCAAGGCATAGAAATCAGGAGCCATGAAAACAGGGACGCATTCTTTTATTTTGTTATTGGCCTCGTACTGTACTTCGCGCTGATGCGGCTTATTTTTTTCAAGTACGTCAGCACCATGTTCACCTTGTTTTTCAGGGCTACGCTGCGACAGCAGCAGTTAAGGGAGCAATTGCTGCAGGCGCCGCTCCCGGCGCTGCTGATCAATATCTTTTTCATCATCAGCGCCGCCACTTATTGCACGTTTCTCGCCGATTACTATCGCCTCGAGTTTGCCGATAATTTCTGGACAACCCTCCTTTATGCAATTATTCTCATCGCCGGTATCTACCTGGTGAAGTTTATCTTTCTGAATGCGGTCGGGTGGATATTCGGCATCAGCCACGTTACCGATACGTACATTTTCATTGTGTTTCTCATCAACAAAATGATCGGGATCTTCCTGTTGCCCTTCATCGCATTGCTCGCTTTTCCCACACCCGGGCTGGTGAAACCGGTGATCACAGTCTCTTATATCCTGGTTGGCGGGATGTTATTGTATCGTTTCGTAATTTCGTACAGACCAGTCAGAAATGAAATAAAACTAAGCCGTTTCCATTTTTTTATTTACCTTTGCGCCTTCGAAATAGCACCTCTTCTCTTGATTTACAAGGTGTTATTGGCCTTTATGATACGCAGTTCATAACTTATAAATCCATACTTCGAAATATGGTTAAAAACGGGGTAAACAATAACATTACTTTAACGAAGGTTAGGAACGTCCTGATCACCCAGCCCAGGCCTGAGACAGAAAGGTCCCCCTATTTCGAGCTTGCCAGGAAATTCAACCTTAGCCTTGACTTTCATCCTTTTATACGAGTAGAAGGTATCCCGGCAAAAGAATTTCGCAAGCAAAAAATAGAAATTTCGTGTTACACAGCGGTTGTTTTCACCAGCCGCAACGCAATCGACCATTTCTTCCGGATGTGCGAAGAACTGAAGGTTTCGGTGTCGCAGGATACCAAGTATTTCTGCATTACGGAGTCGGTGGCGCTTTACCTGCAGAAGTTCATTCTTTACAGGAAAAGGAAAGTGTTCTTTGGCGCCGATGGCACCAACAAGAGCATGTTCGATGTCATCAACAAGCACAAGGAAAACGAAAAGTTCCTTTATCCCTGCTCCGAAAATCAACAGGATAACGAAATCGTGAATTGGCTCAAGACCAATAACTGCGGATTTGCAACACCATTTATGTACCGCACCATCAGCAACGATGTGCGCGATGTTATTGGCAATAAGAATTATGACATCATCTGTTTTTTCACGCCGAGCGGTGTAAAGAGCCTTTTCGACAGTTTTCCCGGCTTCGCCCAAAATGGAACACGCTTCGGCGCATTCGGCAACAACACATCCCGGGCCCTGGAGAATGCCGGACTGACGCTCGACATTAAAGCGCCCCTCCCGCAGGCCCCCTCGATGGTGGCGGCACTTGAACAATACCTGGCAACCTTCCTCAAGAAGAAATAGGAAAGTTACTGTCGGCAGTTTAATGTTAGATTCGCCGGATGACTTTCGCTGGCTCCGTTATTGCATTTATATTGCCATCGGCTCATCGCCGATAACGGCCGTTAACCATCACCGTAACCGACGAATCTGCCAACTTCAAGCCAATGCCAACAAATCGTCTTGTCAACGAAACCAGTCCCTATCTTCTTCAGCATGCGCATAATCCGGTTAACTGGTACCCGTGGGGCGAAGAGGCACTCAATAAAGCAATTGCCGACGATAAACCACTGCTGGTAAGTATCGGCTATGCCGCCTGCCACTGGTGTCATGTGATGGAGCGCGAAAGTTTTGAAGACGAAGAAACGGCCGCACTGATGAACGAGCATTTCATCAACATTAAAATTGACAGGGAAGAGCGGCCCGACCTCGACCACATTTATATGGACGCCGTTCAGGCAATCAGTGGCAGCGGTGGCTGGCCGCTCAACGTTTTCCTTACACCGGACCGGAAGCCTTTTTACGGCGGAACCTATTTTCCTCCTCGCCCGGCTTACAACCGGGCATCGTGGAAAGATATTCTGACGGGCGTTGCCGACGCCTTTAAAAACAAAAGATTCCAGATCGAGGCACAGGCCGAAAACCTGGTTGCCCACATTACCGAGTCCAATAACTTTGGTATTTCGGCGGGTCGCTCCAACGCCGGCAGACTATTTTCCGACGAAGAGTTGAACGAAATGACCGCGAATGTGCTGAAAACGGCCGACACGGTCAACGGCGGTTTCGGGAGGGCGCCGAAGTTCCCGCAAACCTTTACCATCCGCTTCCTCCTGCACAATTTTTTTTACTCGCACAATGAAGATGCACTACGGCAGGCATGCCTCAGCCTCGACAAAATGATCGAGGGCGGTATTAATGACCAGTTGGGTGGAGGCTTTGCGAGGTATTCGACCGACGATACCTGGCTAGTGCCGCATTTTGAAAAGATGCTCTATGATAATGCGTTTTTGGTAACGACCATGAGCGAGGCCTACCAACTCACTTCAAATGAAAAATATCTTAATGCGATTCGGTCCACACTTGATTTTACGGAACGGGAACTGATGTCGGCGGAAGGCGGCTTCTATTCAGCGCTCGATGCCGACAGCGTAGGGGTGGAGGGAAGGTTTTATGTTTGGACAAAAAGCGAGATCGACGCGCTCCTGGGCGATCATGCTGATGTTTTCAACAGGTTTTATGGCGTTACAGCGAACGGCAACTGGGAACATTCGAATATTTTGCACGTCACGCTATCGAAAGAAGACTTTGCCCGTAATAATAACATTGGGCTGCCCGAGCTTGAAAGTATATTGCGGGAATCGGCGGAAAAGCTGCTGCTGGAGCGAAACCAGAGGGAGAGGCCGTTAACCGATGATAAGATACTGCTGGGATGGAACGCGATGATGAATACCGCCTATTGCAAGGCTTTTGCTGCTACGGGCATCGAAAAATACCGGTTGCTGGCGGTAGCAAATATGGAATTTTTATTGGAGAAATTCAGCGACGGTTCGGAGGGAGGCTTCTTTCACAGTTACAAGGGGGAGGCGCGGTATCCCGCGTTTCTGGATGATTACGCCCAGCTTATACACGCGCTGTTGCATCTGCAGGAGATTACCGCGGATTCAACATATTTGGGAAAGGTAAAAACTTTGATAAAATGGTGTATTGACCATTTCAGTGAACCGGAAACAGGCTATTTTTATTTTACAAACGATCAACAGCAGGATGTGATAGTCAGGAAGAGGGAGTTGTACGACGGTGCTGTGCCCTCCGGTAATTCTTTAATGGCATGGAATTTAGTTTATTCTGGCGTTGTATTTGATAACGCCGATTGGCGGGAAAGGGCATTTTTGATGTGTTCCGGACTAAAGGAGGTGGTTCAGAAGTACCCTGGTTCTTTTGGGATCTGGGCGCTGGTAATGCAGGCGCTGTCGAAAGGCATCCCCGAAATTGCCGCGGTTGGAGGGAATCTCGACACTGTTTTAAAGGAGTTGTTGTCTACTTTCATACCCTTCAGGATCATACAATCCTCACCCTCGGAGTCTAAGGATTTCCCCTTATTGGAAGGGAAACCTTCTTCCACTGAAACCATGATCTACCTATGTAAAGACTATTCTTGTCAAACACCTGTAAATGAGGTTACTGCGTTCAGGGAAATGCTGTTTAGGATGTTTAAATAATGCTGTTGTTTTATATGAATGAGATACAATATTTGCTTACCCTGACCGTTTATTCATATGGCTGATCGTGTTATTTGCAGTTTTAATTTTAAATTCTAAACTTGTGATGAAGTCGGTATCAAATAAAATTTGCCCAATACCCGCTAATATTATGAAAACGAAAAACCTGACCGCATTTCTGATCCTTGCTGTGGCATTGTCCACGGTTGGTTGCGGTAAACTCTTGAAAAAGTCCGCCAAGGGCTTACCGAACGACGGTCAGCTACATGGTGTTGCCCCGGGAAGCAAGTACAATTTAACCAAGCCCCCTGGAATGGTTTACATACCGCCCGGAACTTTTCATATGGGTCCCAGCGATGAAGATGTAAATTATGCCTACACTGCACGTAACAAGCAAGTTTCTATCAACGGTTTCTGGATGGATGCCACCGAAATCACTAACAACGAGTACCGCCAGTTCGTGAATTGGGTGAGGGACTCGACTGCTGCTGTCCTGATGCAACTGGGCAAGGAAGTGGACGGACGTTTTACCATCGACTGGAAAAAGGCACAAACCATCAAATGGAACGACAAATCGACCATTGAAAAGGTTGACCAGATGATCCTGTCTCCCGACAACAGGATCTTCGGCAAAAAAGATATCGACCCTTCGAAGCTGATCTATCATTCTGAAACATTCAACCTGAAGGAAGCCTCGAAGAGAGAAAACGCAAACAAGCCACGTTCGATGTTCATCATCAAGCGCGACGAAAGGATATATCCCGATACGCTTGTTTGGATACGCGACTTCACTTATTCGTATAACGAACCGGCTACAAAAAGATATTTTTCACATCCTGCATTCGGTAACTACCCGGTTGTTGGTGTGAACTGGAAACAGGCAACCGCCTTCTGCGAATGGAGAACGCATTACCTGAACTCATACCTCGAATCCAAGAAAAGAACCACGGAATCGGATTTCCGCCTGCCAACAGAAGCAGAATGGGAATATGCAGCACGTGGCGGCCGTTCACAGTCGATGTTCCCCTGGGGTAACTACTACCTGAGAAACAAAAAAGGATGCCTCCTGGCAAACTTTAAACCGGGTCGTGGTAACTACCCTGAAGATGGCGGCTTCTACACCGTACGTGCCGATGCTTACTGGCCCAACGATTTCGGCCTGTATTGCATGGCGGGTAACGTTGCAGAATGGACCTCTTCATTATATTATGAAGGCGCCTATAACTTCCAGCACGACATGAACCCTGACATCCGTTACAGCGCGAAGGATTCTGATCCCCCGAGAATGAAACGCAAGGTTATTCGCGGAGGTAGCTGGAAAGATGTGGGTTATTACCTGCAAACAAGCACTCGTACCTATGAATACCAGGACACCACCAAGTCCTACATCGGGTTTCGTTGTGTAATTGATTTACCGCCGACTCAGAAAAAGAAATAATTCTTTATAAGAAAAATTTTAGTAAAGTATTACCGTTTAAAATTCAGCTACCTTAACAAACAGGTAGCTAATTTTGATGTGAACCTTTTATAAAAAAACCATCAACTTACATTTTTAAAATCCGTTCCTAAACCTAAAAAAACTTTAATTATGGCTGGAGTTTCAAAATCCACAGAAAGAATTGTAAACGTGATCGTGTGTATGGGTGCAGCAATTGTAATATTTGGTGCATGGCAAAAAATCACACATCAGCCCCTGGCTGACTTTTTCCTTACAGCAGGATTGATCACGGAAGCCGTGATATTCGTAGTATACGCTTTCCTCCCGCCTCCGGGTTCGGAGATGCATGCAATTGCGGAAGCGCTGCCGAAGATGGCAGGCAATGCCAACAATTCGGGTAATCCGGCCCTCGCAAAAATGGACAAGATGATGCAGGAAGCCGGCATCAATCCTGAGAATCTCGGCCGCCTGAGCGAAAGCTTTAAGAAACTGGGAACGCAGGTTGACAAGATCGCCGATGTATCGGATGTCGTGAAATCTACCAGCGACTATGCAGCCAAAACGAAAGAAGCCACAGCCGCTCTCGATACCATGAAGAATGCCTACACAGGAGCTGCTACAACGCTCGGACATTTCAACGCCGCTTCCGACAGTACCAAGAATTTCCATGAGCAGGTGCAGGTGCTGACAAAAAATTTAGGTTCGCTGAACGCCATATATGAACTGGAACTCCAGGATACTAACAATCACCTGAAAGCAATGAACAGCTTTTACGGTCATCTCACCAATGCTTCGCAGACGATGCAGAACAGCGTTGACGATGCCAAGAAAGCACATGAGCAGATCGCTAAGCTTGCCGGTAACCTGAGCAGCCTGAATACCGTTTATGGTAACATGTTGTCGGCTATGCAGGGAAGGCAGTAATCGAAGCGTCCCGTATCCAGCCCCTAAAACAGCAAAGCTAACAACAGACAGGAGATTGAACGTATTATTAAAAAACTGAAAAACCGAAATCCACATGGCTTTACCTAAAGAGCCCCGGCAGAAGATGATCAATATGATGTATTTGGTGCTTACAGCATTACTGGCACTGAATGTATCTGCTGAGATTCTGAATGCCTTCAAAACCGTAAATAAGAGCATCGACAACGCGAATGACGTGCTCAACAGAAATAATAACATCATTTACCAATCGTTTGCCGAAAAGCTGACGGATCCGAAAACAGCCGTCAAGGCACAGGAATGGAAACCGAAAGCCGACCAGGCTGCGGCGCTTGCTAAAGTGATGTTCGACAGGATAGAAGAACTGAAGACAAAGATCAAAGTAGCATCAGGATATAAAGAAGGAAGCAAGGACAGCACAGGCTACGAATCCAACCTCGACGGTCCCACACGTGTGATGGACAACCAGGGGGAAGGAAAGAAACTCCGCGCCGAACTGGAAAAACTGAAAGAAGAACTCCTGAACATCGACCCGGAAATCAAAAGAGAATTTGAGAACAAATTGCCCATTGACGTTTCCGTTCCCAAATCAGAAACAGGAAACAGCAACCTCACCTGGACAACCGCTTATTTTCATATGACGCCTGCTATTGCAGCGATCACTATTCTGAATAAGTTTCAGAATGATATAAAGACATCTGAAAACCAGATCGTGACCTTCTGCCACAACAAGATCGGCGAAGTTGCCGTAAGGTTCGATAAATATGGATTTGTTGGTGGCCTGAGTTCAACGTACCTCATGCCCGGCGAAAAACTGAAAGTATATGCGGCCCTCGGCGCCACTGCGTCGGGCGCGGCACCTGAAATTTCAATTAACGGGCGCCCCGTATCGGCCAATGCCGATGGTATTGCCGAAACTGAATTTCCGGTTAACGGATCAGGAAAGGTGAACGTGGTGATTAAGTATAAGGACCAGGACGGCATCGACAAAACCATCACAAAACAGTTGGATTATACTGTCGGCCAGCCCTCCGGCGTAGCCGTATCGGCCGACAAGATGAACGTATTGTATATAGGTGTGGAAAATCCGCTTACCATCACCGCTGGGGTGGGTGCGGAAAAGGTGAATGCAACCTTTACCGGTGGCACCATCAGCCGCGTTAACGGACCGAAATGGGTGGCCAAGCCAACAAAACCGGGAGAACAGTTTGTAAATGTTGTTGTAGATGGTAAATCATCGCCGGTAAAATACCGCGTGAAATACCTGCCCGATCCTGCGGCATTCGTGGCCAACAAAAGAGGCGGTCCGATATCGACAAGTGAGCTGAAGGCCCAGGGCGGCGTTATCGCCAGGCTGCTCGATTCAGACTTTGAGGCAGCATTCAAAGTGGTAAGCTACAACGTTGGTGCAGTGGGTGGAAGGTATCCCGTTTACCAGACTTCGGTTAACGAAGGCAACAGGTGGTCGGGCAATGCAGCTACCATTATTAACAATGCCACACCCGGAACCAGCATCTTTTTTGATAACATAAAGGTTGTAGGACCTGACGGAAGAACAAGGGATCTGCCTCAGATGTCGTTTAACCTGAAATAAATAAACAGTGCTTTCGTTTTATTGAAAGCCGTTCATAAACAGATCAGGTCGGAAGTGACCGACAAACAAAATAAAAAAGAACAGGATGAAAAATCGCATTATCAGGTTGTGTTTGCTGGCGTTTGTGCTTGGATTCCTGGTAGAATCGGCGGATGCACAGCAGAAAAAGCCATCACGCGCTACCAAAAAGAGAGCTACTACGACTAAGCCAACAACGGCCAACAAGAGCAACAACACCGCAAGTGCGGCGCTGCAGGGCCCCGCAAAGGATACTGCGGCTCCTGTTGCCGAACTGAAGATCGACGCCCCGCGTCCCTCTTTAAGAAATGATAATGCCATTCAGCGGAATATGATGAAAGACAGAACTCCGCTGGAATATGAACATATTCGTGAAGACGATGTGACCTACATGCAGCGGGTTTGGCGCGAAATCGACGTTCATGAAAAAATGAACATTCCGTTCGTGTACAAGGCAGAAAGTGATAATGGCAACCAGCGGTTCATTATGATCCTGCTGAATGCCATCAAAAAAGGAGACGTTACCGCTTTCAGTGCTGTCGGAGGTGATGACAGGTTCACCACGCCGCTCCCATTCGACAAGATAGCCGAGCTGCTCGTGGGCAAACCCAAAGTACAGCAGGTGCCCGACTGGACTAATGACCCCGACGGGTCGAAGGGCCTGATGAAGGATACAATCATCAGCGAAGAATTCAATCCCGACCTGATCGAAAGATACTGGATCAAGGAAGACGTGGTATTCGACAAGGAATCGTCAAGGATGTACACCAGGATACTGGGCATTGCCCCCCTGAAAACGATTGTTAACGACGACGGTTCGTTCAGGGCAGTTACACCGGTTTTCTGGGTGTACTACCCCGATCTTCGCCCCATGCTCGCTAAATACGATGTTTACAATGGACGCAACTTTGGGGCAAAGATGAGCTGGGAGGAACTGTTCGAAAGCCGGATGTTCTCGAGCCGTATTATCAAGTCGACCATCAATAACCCGAACGATGCTTACATCAGCGGGTACATCAAGGATCCAATCCTTGGGCTGCTGGAAGGCGAAAATATCAAGGAAAAGATATTCAATTACGAACAGGATCTCTGGTCATATTGATAGCAGACCGACGCAAAATATTAAGCGCTGTAATTATACAGCGCTTTTTTTATGCTCCTGATAATTTCGATTAATAACCGCCTATTGCTTTATCCCGCAATCCCGTAATGGGAAAGAATAAGTGTTTTTGCTTACGCATTTATTTTCAAAATAGGGACGGCCTCTATTGTTTTATTAAAGTGATTTACTATTTTTACAACGGTTTTTCATAGGATATTGGATTTTAAAAACGGGGCTGGATTTCTATCCTGGCCCCTTTGTTTTTTTTAGCGCTTTTTTATTCAGGTTACCGTGCCTCCATTTTGATGGTCAAAATGCTCTCTGATCAATCGCGCTTTAGCCGCACCCACGGCGGTTATCAGCTCCTGCTCGCTTAGCTCCCTGATTTTTTTCACCGACTTGAAT
>CBIGXK010000023.1:0-21501 GCA_966193805.1 uncultured bacterium
CTATGCCAAAAGTATTTAAAGATTTTAAAGAATAATTTTCTATAACCTCCATAGATTATTCAATTTCTATTAGTTATCTGTCAACATCCGCGATCACCACAACGTTGCGGAGCGGCTTTTCGTTATGCATCAACGCCACCTGGTCGAGTATAAATTGCTTACAGCTTTTCACCACTTGTGAATCCTTTGGCAGCTTTACCAGCAGTTCCATTAAATATTGGTTCCGTACCCTGTTGACCACCGGCTCGGCCGGACCCACGAGGTACCGCTCGTAAGATGTTTTCATTTTTCCTGCAAAGTAAAGTGCCGCCATTTCCACCACTTCCTTCTGCTTGTGTTTAAAGGTGAGCAGGATGAGCCTCGAAAAAGGGGGATAAAAAAATCGTTTCCTTCCTTCTATCTCCACTTCGTAAAAAGCACGGTAGTCGTGCATCTGTATCAACGGCAATAGGGGGTGGCTGGTATTTCTCGCCTGGATGTAAACTTTCCCCCGTTCATCCTTTCGCCCGGCCCTGCCGCTCACCTGTCCTATCAGTTGAAATGCCCTTTCGTTCACCCTGAAATCGGCAAAGCTCAGCAGGCTGTCGGCATCGAGCACCCCGACAAGCTGCACGTTTTCGAAGTCCAGTCCCTTGACCACCATTTGCGTGCCGACAAGCACTTTTACCTTTCCGTCTTCAAATTTGCGGATGAGCTCATCGTGCGCATGCTTGCCCCTCACGCTGTCTACGTCCATGCGTGCAATATGGGCGTCGGGGAACAGTTCTTCCAACTGTTCTTCTATCTTTTCAGTTCCGAAGTTGCGCTGCAGGAACTTGTCACTGCCGCATGCCTGGCAAACGTGCACCGGCGGGTAAAGCTGCCCGCAATAATGGCAATGCAACTTGTGCGTCTTTTTATGAAAGGTAAGCGTGACGTCGCAATTGCGGCAATGCGGTATCCAGCCGCATACCTGGCACACCTGATAGGGCGAGTAACCCCTGCGGTTTTGAAAAAGGATGACCTGCTTATTTTGTTGAAGTACTCTTTTGATTTCTGTTTGTAATGAGTCGCTTATGATTGTTTTTTCAGATTCCTTCGACACCGTTTTTTTCATATCGATGATGTCGATGTCGGGAAGCGCCACGCCCCCGTAACGCTCACGCAGTTCAACCAGTCCGTATTTGTCGCGCGTGGCATTGTAATACGATTCTACAGATGGCGTTGCGCTGCCCAGCACCACCTTCGCTCCCATGAGTGATGCGTAAAATATGGCCGTGTCGCGGGCATTGTACCGCGGAGCGGGATCCTGCTGTTTATAAGAGGTATCGTGTTCCTCATCAACGATGACCAGGCCCAGTTCCGTGAAAGGAAGAAATAATGACGACCGGGCGCCCAGTATGATCCTCAACTCACCCTTCCTGGTTTTGTTCCATATCTCTATCCTTTCATTCTGGTTGAACTTGCTGTGATAGATGCCGATATACCCGCCGAAATGTTTTTCAAGGCGCCTGATGATTTGCGAGGTGAGCGCAATTTCCGGCAACAGGTACAGCACCTGCTGGCCTGCATTGAGATACGCTTCCATCAACCGGATGTACACCTGCGTTTTGCCGCTCGAGGTAACGCCATGCAGCAGGCACACGGCATGATCGAGCAGTTTTTCTTTCACCTTGTTCAGGGCCGCCTCCTGTGCCGCGGTCAGCGTAAAATCTATGTTGACGGCTCTTGGCAGGTAACGCAGCCTGTCGATACTCTTCTTCTCAATAAAAACGACTTCTTTTTCCACCAGTCCTTTCAACTGCGCATCAGTGGCGCCGCTTTTTTTGAGTAATGATGATTTCGTAACCTCACCTTCCGTTTTCAACAGGTGGAGATAGCTCAACAGCAGCTCCATTTGTTTCGGTGCCCGCGCCCAGTTGTTCAAAAGCCCGGCAAGCTTGTCTTCGTCTTCATACCGGGGATAAAGCCTGACATACGTTTCCTTTTTCGGGGTAAACGTTTCTTTCAGCGACTCCCACACGAAGCAAACCTTTTTTTCGATCAGCCGCTTGATGACTGCATAGGCATTGGCGCTATCCAGCAACTCCTGCGCCTCAACAACCGTCAACTGTTTTTTGATGGAAAGCGCCTCGGCCACCACGTATTCATCGTTGTCGAGATCGGTAAAATCATCACCGGCCTCGTTATTGAAAATAATGATGGTTTCGCTCGACAATTTAAAATGAGCGGGCAGCGCCGCGGCCATCACTTCTCCTTCGCTGCACATGTAATAAGAAGCTATCCACTCCCATAATTTCAACTGACTGTCGAACACCACGGGCTCCGTGTCCAGCACATTCAGAATGTCTTTGGTTTCATAAGGCGGCTTTTTCTCATGCAACGTCCGGATGATGCCGGAGTATTTTTTGTTCTTCCCCAGCACCACTTCTACCCTGATGCCCGGCCGCACCAGACCTAAAAACGCTTCAGGCACGGACCAGGTATAGGTTTTCGGCAACGCCAACGGTATGATCACTTCCGCATACATGGCCTGCAATTTAAGCGACTTTGTTTCAGCGGCACAAAGATGATAAAAGATGCTTTCAGTGAAATGTGATTATCCTCAGGATTCAGCAGTTATTTCCTCGCTTATCCATGAGGCTTTATACTTTTTCAGGCCGGCTTCCATCACGTTATACACGGTTGTTTTCAGCATCTGAAGGTCGCGCATGGTCATTCCTTCAACGCTGATCTCTTCCAGGAAAACCGAACGGGATATTCCCGGCGTGAGGGTAAGAAGGCTACTGTAATGCATCCTCGTGTAGGCATCGAGGAAAAGTATGGGCTTTACAGGTGTCTGCGTTTCAATGGCGATCCTGAACGCACCATCATAAAATTCCTTCAGCGGACGGTGTGTTTCATTGAATGTTCCTTCGGGGAACATCAGGATCGAAATATTTTTTCTGAGCACAGATTTGAGGATGCGTACGCTGCTGCCCCTTTTTGCCGCATTGCTCCTGTCTACCGTTACAATGGCGTTCCGGTAAATAAATCCGAATAAAGGGATGTAGGAAACTTCTACCTTGCCCAGCACCCTTACCGGCTGGCGAATGGAGGTAACGATGATCGGCGCATCGAGATACGAAATGTGGTTGCACACGAAAATGTATTGTTTGTCTTTGTTGTGCGGCGATGCATAAATGTTCCTGTGAAAGATCCCGATCATGAAAAACCAGGCATCGGCCCAGAGGGTGCAAAGCCGGTAAATGAAATTGCCGCCTTTTATTTTACCGAAAAAGGACCCCGCCACCACAAAGGGAATGACGAGCAGCATAAGGATAAGGAATATCGCAAAGGCGTAAACACAGTAAATGACGCGGGCCGGAGCCAACAGCAACCTCATGATACAAAATAAACGCTAAAACATTGTACTTTCGCGCGTGATGGAAGGTATAAAAACAGTGGCGTTTCACACCCTCGGCTGCAAGCTGAATTATTCGGAAACTTCGTCCATGTCGAGGCTGCTGGAGAACGAGGGGCTGGAAAAAAGGCAGTTTGAAGAGAAGGCCGACGTGTATGTGATCAACACCTGTTCCGTTACGGAAAATGCCGACCGCGAGTGCCGTCACCTGGTGAGGCGGATACAGCGCCTCTCCCCTACGAGCCTGGTGGTGATCACCGGCTGCTACGCACAGTTAAAGCCCGCAGAAATTGCCTCCATTCCCGGCGTTGATCTTGTACTCGGGGCGGCGGAAAAGTTTAACATCGTCCACCACCTTAAGAGCCTCTCAAAAGCCGGCTCCGCAAAAATTTGTTCGTGCGACATCGACGAAGTGAGCGGCTTTCACGCATCTTATTCCGGCAAGGGCCGAACAAGGTCGTTCCTGAAAGTGCAGGACGGGTGCGACTACAATTGTTCTTTTTGCACGATACCGCTCGCAAGAGGAAAAAGCCGCAGCGACACGATCGAGAATGTAGTTGCTACGGCTTACCAACTGGCGGCAGACGGTGTTAGGGAAATCGTTCTTACCGGAATAAACCTGGGAGATTTCGGCAAAGGCGCCGACGGCGGCAAAATAAACAAAGAAGATTTTTACGGCCTCGTTCAGGCGCTCGACGAGGTAGAAGGTATAGACCGCTATCGCATCTCTTCGATCGAACCGAACCTCCTCACCAACGACATCATCGAATTTGTGGCGAACAGCAAAAAGTTCATGCCGCATTTTCATATTCCCCTGCAAAGTGGCAATAATAAAATACTTGGATTGATGCGGCGCCGGTACAAAAAGGAACTGTATGCCGAACGGGTTTCACTCATCAAAACCTTTATGCCCCATTGCTGTATCGGCGTTGATGTGATTGTCGGGTTTCCTTCCGAATCGGCCGCTGATTTCGAAGAAACATTTCATTTTCTCGAGTCGCTGGATATTTCCTACCTGCACGTATTCACCTATTCCGAGCGCGACAATACCCACGCGCTAGCCCTCCGGCCTGTTGTTCCCATCCATGAAAGAAACGAAAGAAACAAGCGCCTGCGCAACCTTTCTTACATCAAAAACCGGCACTTCGCTGCGGCACATCACGGCGAAAGCAGGAAAGTGCTTTTTGAATCGGGAAAAGAAAACGGCATGATGGATGGCTATACCGACAATTATATCAAAGTGTCGGTGCCGTACAAGGCCGAACTGTTTAACCAGGTGATTGACTGGAAGCTGTAATCTCCTTTTTTCCAAAAACCAACAGAAATAAAAACCCCAACGTGCCGGCAGTTGCTGAAGCGATCAGTATGGCCACTTTCGAGGCACTCTGAAAAACAGGAGATGAAAAGGACAGCAGCGCGATAAATATCGACATCGTGAAACCGATGCCACCGAGCAATCCCACCCCAAAAATATGTTTCCAGCCTGTTCCTGATGGTAAAGCACCCCCTTTCATTTTCACGGTTAACCATGACGTTAACATGATGCCGACCGGTTTGCCAATAAGAAGGCCGACAATAATACCCATACCCAGTGACCCTTTTATCAACTCTCCCTCAGCGCTGGCAAAATGTATGTTGGTATTGGCCAACGCAAAAAGCGGCATGATGAAAAAGTTCACCGGCTTGTGGAGGATATGTTCAAGTTTTTCGAGCGGCGATTCCTCTCTTCCCGGTGTTGTGGGAAGAGCGAACGCAGTTATGACACCCGCAATAGTGGCGTGAACCCCGGAATGGTGAATGAAGTACCAGATGAACAACCCCGGAATGATGTACAGCCAGAGCGATTTAACGTTGAGGCGATTGAAAACGATCAGCAGCAGAAATATCGAACCGGCGTACAAGAGGTTGGTAATATCGAGTGATGCCGAGTAAAAGACAGCGATCACCAATATGGCGATGAGATCGTCTGCAATGGCCAGCGCCGCAAGAAATATTTTAAGTGTGGCAGGAACTCTTTTACCCAGCAGCGCAAGTATCCCCAACGCAAAGGCAATATCCGTTGCCATCGGAATTCCCCACCCGCTTTCGGTTTCCTGGCCGTTGTTGAAAAAATGGAAAATCACTGCCGGAACAATTGCTCCGCCGAAGGCAGCAAATACCGGTAGCGCCGCCTTCTTCACCGACGAAAGTTCTCCTTCAACAAGTTCTCTTTTGATCTCCAGGCCAATCATCAAAAAAAATATGGCCATCAACCCATCGTTGATCCACAGCAGCACGGAATATTTCAGCCCGGCATCTTCAAAACCGATTTCGTAAGATAAAAGATGGTCATATTGCTCTCCCCATGCAGAGTTGGCGATCACCAATGAAACCGCAACACAAAAAATCAATATCACTCCACTAGTCGCTCCCGACCAGAAAAAATTTTTGAATACCGCGATGTTCATCCGGTAAACTTAAAAGTTATAGGTGAAAACTTAAAAGTTTATTCTCGGATCCATAGCCCTTCAGATTTTTCTGGGCCTCATGCAAGGCGTGCGCGGTGCGAAGATCCAATATGCGCTTCAGTTGATCGTCGCTCGTGTCAACGTCCCAAATACCGGCGTGGTGCCAGGGGGCAAGGTGATCCCAATCGGGACGGTCAATGGCAGGATACCAGCAAACTCCCCACAGCGGGTATCCCTGTTCAATGATTTTGCAGCATTCATCGGTTATAAAACCCAACCATGAGGCACGATCGTCGCCGGGGTGGCTCGTTTCGGACAGCACAACGGGCCGGCGGTATCTTTCAAAAAGCTGCTTCATCAGTTCGCCGGGCGGGAGCCACCTCGGATCGCTTTTTTCATTGAGCCATGGCAGGTATTCGTTTGTTGTTACTTCCCACTGGTTATTGTAATAATAATTGCAGCCAACGATATCTATGTATTCCGGTCGCCCGCGGAGTTCAGGGCAAATTCTTCCGCTGAGCATGTCGAGTACCTGGAACTGGTCATCATGTTTTTTTTCAGTGTCGATAATCAATGCGGCATCCGCATCCAATGGCGGTACAATGTTCACCAATGGCTCGGTGGCCATGATGCGTACCGACGGGTCTATTTCCTTCATCGCCTCTATCCCTTCGATGTAAGCTTTCATCATCTGGTACTTCACGCGCCAGCCCTGGTCCGTGCAGTAAGGCGAGGTGCCGCAAACGTCTCCGCCCAGCCACGAGATAAAGCTCACTTCATTGAAAGGCGTAACGATCAATGTCGAATAGGCATTGCGCGACCGGCAAAATAAAACAAATGCTCTGCACAAGGCCGCAAACCTTCTGGCGAACATTGGATGCAGCGGGGTAAGATCGTCGGGAAATCCGAAATGACAAAGATCCCATACCTGCTGGATGTTGTTTTCCTCGGCAGCAGCCATCATCAGTTCCACATCCGACCAGTCATATTCATAGGGACGTTTTTCCACCCGGCTCCACCGAATTCCCTCTCTTACTGTTTCAATATTGAAAAGCGACAAATTGCGATAATCCTGTTTGATCCGCGACAGGTGTCCCGTAACGTTCACAAAATCGACGCGGTTCCCAAATGCGTTAAGTTGGTCGGTACATTCATAACCGGCCATCCAGAAGGACCTGAAAGGGTTTGCGTTGAGGGGAGCCTTATCTGTTGGAAACATTTTTATGGTAATAAGATGAATAACTAAGAGGCTGCCGGCAGCGAAGGGTTCCTGCCAAGGTAGTGAGCCGAAAATTTTTCCATGTTTTGCTGTTCTTCGAATATTTGTTTCGCAGCCAACGCCTCGTAAATCAATATGCGCATGTTCTTAACCGTTATATCCCATGAGTCGTTAGCAAGAAATTTGTCAACTTTACTCAACCATTTCTTTTTATTGACCGTTGCCAATTCTGTTGATGCGGTGTCAATGAACGTTGCCGCATTGTCCACAATGTGTACGAGACCCTGTTTTCCGTAGGTATTTACCACATCCTTTATTGGTGTTGAAATCACTGGTTTTCCCCCGGCGAGGTATTCCGGCGTTTTCGTGGGGCTGATATATGTTGTCGATTCATTCAGTGCAAAAGAAACAAGTGAAATATCCCACCCTGCCAGGTACGACGGAAGTTCGTCGTAGTGCTTGCTGCCGAGATAATGGATGTTTTTATTCTTTGGCAATATTCGCGGATCGATCTTTACTACCGGACCGATCAAAACAAAGTTCCAGTCGGGTTTTTTTTCGGCCACTTCGCGAATAAGGTCTATATCGAAACGTTCGTCGATTACGCCATAGAAGCCAAATCGTGGGTGCGCGATGGCGGCCTGGTCGGCCGGATCATTTTTGATGTGCCGCGCTTTTCCGAAATGTTTTTTGTCGATGCTTGATGGAAACGCGTGAATATTGTGGTGTTGGTGTTTTTTTGCTTCGTACAGGCTGTTGCCGCCGGTGAAAACCACGTCGGCCCTGTTGAGTAATTCTTTCTCCAATTTCTTCAGCGCCGGAGGGGCAAACCTGAATGCGGAGAGCTCATCCATGCAATCATAAATGGTCAGAACGGGCCTCAGCTCGTCTGACATGGGAATCGCCATCGGCGTATAATACCAAAGAATGTACTCGTTGATCTTATGGTGATCGAATATCTTATTTACAAGTGCCTGCAATCTCAGGGTGATACCCGATTCTTCCGGGCCGCCCGACAAATGCAGCTTTATCGTATGTATATTATCATGGATAGCTTGAGTATAATGATCATGCGACGAATGATGCAATGGTTCTTCTACATAAAATATCCTGAATTGCTCTGCCAGCCTCGTTAGCAAATGCTGCGGTCTCTGAAACACAAAATCCCATCTCAAATGAGAAAAGCATACAATTTCCATCTCTATAGTGCTGATTAATATGTGATGAATAAAATCCGTCGCTATAATCGCAATTATCGGACCGCGGAAATACACTGAAAAGTGGGGAACGACTGAACATTACGACTTCAGCAAACCCGCTGGCACCCTGAGTTTGCCGGTATTATCGTCAATCAGTCCATTTCGTTCTTCTTCGATATTTGTCGCCTGTGTGTATACGTCGCCGGCAATGGGCAATTTACGAAGCTCGCTTTTGAAGAGCTTGATTTGCTCGGCCTGGTCGGCCGCATTTTGCGGACCTCCATAGTTTACGAAGCCGAAGCCGCCCCACTCACTAACAATCAACGGTAACTGTTTCCGGTAAAAGAACGGATCGCCTACCACCAGCGGAAATGCAGCAACGCCGTTCAATTCGCCGTTCACGAGTTTTTTGAGCAGATCCTTCCAGGTGGAGATGTCGGGCGTGTAAAGATGTGCGGTTAGTAAATCGGATTTTAGCCGGCCCTCCAGCGAAACGTGTTGCCAGCCATCGTTATCCACAACGAGAAATTGGGGGTGGTTGATATGCATGTAATGGTACATGTCGATAATATATTGCCGGGTTTCTTCACTGGTGGCCACATCCTGGATGCCCCAGTCTTCGTTGTAAAGACTCCAGATGATCACGGAGGGATGGGTTTCTATCAGCGCCAGCATTCTCAAAAGTTCTTCCCGGTGATTGGTACGGCTCACATGGCTCGAGTGGTGCGGGCTGGGCACTTCCACCCACAGCAGCATGCCTATTTTATCGGCGAGGTTGTATATTCTCGGGTCCACACCTGCGATATGGATCCTCACGAGGTTGCAGCCAAGTGCCTTCATGGCGTGCATGTGCGTTTTGATCTCTTCGTAATTGCCTGCGCCAGGTTGATAGAGAATGCCGTCGAGATACACGGGCTGGTTGTTCAGGTAAACCTTTGCGCCCCGCGCTTCCACTTTACGCAGCCCGAATCTCGTTTCAATTTGAGAAATATTTTCTTCGTTATCGATCAATTGGGCCACCAGGCGGTACAGCGCGGGATTTTCCGGCGACCATAATTGGGCGCCCGGGAGTTCCATCACCACGCGTTGCTGTTTCTGGCCCGCTTCAAGCATTATGGAAAAGTCAGCAGTGGCGAGCGGATCGCCACCTTCATTTTTTCTTTCAAAAACTTTAAGGCGGATGGTGTAGCTGCCCGGGTCGTGAATCCTGGTGGTAAGATTGAAGCGCACCAACTGGTCCTCCACAATACTTACCACGCCCACCCTCGAACGAAGCCGGTTTCTTTCCACCTGCTCCAGCCAGATGCTGCGCACCGCACCTGTGTAAGTTTGGTACCAAATGCCACCGCGTTTATACACGAAAGATTCCTGCTTGCCGCGCGGAAGATTGGCGTCCATGGTATCGGCGATCCGCACTGTTAAACGGTTTACGGGCTTGAGGATCTCCTGGTTCAGCTCGTAAGAAAAAGAAGTGTACTCTCCCATGTGTACGAGTTCGCCTTCGATGGTCTTGATCAGCACGCCATTCACCCATACCCAGGTTTCGTAGCCGCATGCCCCGAACGTGAGCTGCCACATGAGGTGTGTTTCGGGGGTCAGTTGATCAGGCAACGTAAACTCTTTTTCGTACCAGGCCACAATCTTATCCTGCCAGGCTGTGGTGCCTTCCTGCAGTTTAGCTTCCTCCATGTGCTTTTCGATGGAGCCCGGCCATGATGCCGTGTATTCATAATGGTGACCCAGGTGCCAGCTATCGTGCAGGCCCTTATCTTCCCGGTCCACGGCAAACCGCCATTCGCCATCCAGCAGTACGAATGAATTTTGCCGTAAAACCGCGCGGGGCAGGGGATTTTCATCGGTGAGCGTTTCTTGTTGGCTGTTGGCCAGGCCGTAATTCGGTTGAAGTAATTCCATGGGTATCAGTTTGTAGATAGATCCGTTGCTCCGGATAAACAAATGTTATTCCATTGTTCCACAGCAGGTGGGTATGTTTTTTTATACGTTACAGAAACGAATGTAGTGATATGGAAAAGCCCGCGAAGAAAGAATTTTTCAAAAAGCTGCCCAAACTGTTGTTAAACACCTTTAAAGGTTTTGCAGCCGACAAGGGAATGAAGCTAAGCGCATCTCTTGCATATTACACGGTGTTTTCATTGGGTCCGCTGTTGCTGCTGCTCATGTCGCTGGCCAGCCTGTTCTTTGGCCAGGAGGCGATCGAAGGAAGGATATTCAGCGAGCTGAATGGTTTACTGGGCGACGCGGCAGCGGCGCAAATACAGGAAATTATTAAAAACATCCAGTTTTCGGGTAAAACCAACCTGGCGCTGGTTATTTCCATCATTACCCTTTTGGTGGGCGCCACCACGGTATTTGTGGAAATACAGGATTCATTAAACGTTATCTGGAACCTGAAGGCGAAACCCAAAAAGGGGTGGCTCGCATTTCTCAAAAACCGGCTGTTATCCTCCTCGTTGATTATTTCAATTGGCTTTTTGATGATCGTATCGCTGTTGATCAACGGCGCCATACAGGGCCTGATGCAAATATTATCGCGCTACCTCAGTTCCTTTACGGCTGTCATCCTGGTGGTCGTGAACATCGTTGTCACCTTTATCGTGATTACTGTATTGTTTGGTATTATCTTCAAATTTTTGCCCGATGCAAAGATCAAATGGAAGCATGTGCGAACGGGCGCCGTTTTCACCGCCATACTCTTTATGGTTGGGCGCTATCTCATCGGCCTGTATATTGAACAAACCGCAACGGCTTCCACTTACGGTGCAGCGGGCTCCATCATCGTGCTGTTGCTGTGGATCTATTACAGTGCCGTGATCCTTTACATCGGCGCTGAATTTACGGAGGTGTACACCGAAACGTTCGGCGGCACCATCGAACCCGCCGAATATGCGGTGCATGTGCACCAGGAGGAAGTTGAAAGGGAAGTGGATAAACTGCCTCCGCGCCATAAAGATCCCTAATAAGGAAGACAATTATATTTATCTTTGCGGCTATGCCAAAAAGGTATCCCGTTGTAATTATTGATGACGATATAGATGACCAGGAAATGCTGGTCGAATTGACCACCAGTTTACGACCTGAAGCAAGTATTCGCAGTTTCAATAACGGAGTGGAAGCACTCGAATATTTAAAGACCACTCCCGAACAGCCTTTCATTATTTTGTGCGATGTGAACATGCCGCTCATGACCGGCCTCGAATTGCTGGAATCTATCCAGGTTACGCCGTTCCTCAAGAACAAAAGCATTCCCTTTATTTTGTTGTCGACCTCGGGAGATAAAAAATATGTTGACCGGGCCTACGAACTTTGTGTTCAGGGTTTCTTTCAGAAGCCGCCGGACCTTCAGCAACTGAAAACCATATTGCGCGTTTCCTTCGAATTTTGGGACCGTTGCCTGCACCCCCACCATCCGGTAATCGTCAATCGCTGATACGTTTGTAAAATAAAAACCCCGCCTTTTGGCGGGGTTCTCTTATGTAATTGAAAGCCAGGTTGCCTATTTTACGTAAACCACCTTTTCGTCGTATGCTTTTGCTCCTTTATTATCTGTAACAGTAACCCTGAAGCGGTAGGTTCCCCTGATAAGGTGTGCAGCGTAGGTTTTACCTGTGCCGAACACAAACAGGTCTCCGTCTGTCGGCCCGCTTATTCTTGTCCATACATAGCTTCTGATTGTTCCATCAGGATCGCTCGAAGCCGTTCCATCAAGTGTTACGCGATTGATGCCTTGCGACAGGTAAATGGTCTTGTCCGATCCTGCTCTTGCAACGGGCACTTTGTTGGTAGAAGTGCTGGGCGTTGACGGCGCCGGTGCAGGTGACGGCGTTGTTGAAGCACTGCCTCTTTTGTGCAGCAGCATCCATTGGTAAATATTATATCCGCCAACTTTTGTGTTAGGATTAAATGCCCTGCCCCATGTTGCGTTATGCGACGCATCGGTCCAGATCGTCAGCTTCGTTTTTGAAGCAAATGCAGAATTGCGCGCATCGATCCAGGAAAAGAAATCCCTTCCCCACTGTACGGGTACCACCTTGTCGGCAGAGGAATACAAACCCCAGATAGGCAAATTCTTCCTGGCAATGTTTGCCGCCATGGTTGTTGACGGTTTTGTACCACCGCACACCGGTACGATCGCCGCTGCGTTCTGTCCGTAAACAGACGACCAATCCCATGTAGAGCCGCCGCCCATACTTAATCCGGTAACATATACGCGGGTATCATCAATTCTCCAGCGTCTTTTGGCATAGTCGATCACCGACTGCACCTGTGCAGCAGACGGGCGCTTTTTAAACTGTGGAGAGATAACGATGAAAGAATAATTAACGCCACCGATGTTGAAATTGGCAGGGAAAGTTTTGTTGCTGAGGTGGTGGGGAAGTCCGCAGCAATTAATTCTCGAAAGGCTTGTTCCCAATTCTCCGATACCGTGAATAAACACGATCAGCGGGTATTTTTTTGTGGTTTGACTGTACCTGGAAGGTACTGACTGCCAGAAGCCGGCAACATTTGAGTTTACATTGTACTTAACCATGGTGTGCACCAACGGCGATGTTTCAATAGCGCTATTGGCGGTTGCATCACTGGAAACTTCTGTTGAAAGGGTACCATCATCTACAACGAGATCTTTTTGGCACGAGGTGAAAATAAGCATCATTGACGAAGCGATCACCAGCACATTTTTCTTGACATTCATGAATCAGAGCTTTTGTTTTTTTAAAAGGGTAGATAAAATCAAGGCCTCTTAACTAAAACGATGCCAAAAAAAATGTTGCATTTCATACATATCTTGGGGAGATTATTAAACTTATGCAGGTAAATAAATTTTATATTTTCTATTCGCCCGCGCATTACATATGAACTATTTTTTGATGTAAACTGGCACGAACTTGAGGTAAAAAATATCCGTTTTTGTTAAAATTTGTTAACTAGGTAGTAATGCGTAGCTGATTTTCTTGTATACTCTTAAGACGACCTTATATTGCCAGGAATTAACTGTAAAAACGCAATAATGAAAAAAGTACTGCTTCCCGCTATGCTTCTGTCAGGTATTTGCCTGGTTATGTCTGCTTACATGCGCCCCATTCCGGCTAATGCTGAAAAAAATACGGCAGCATACCCCGTTGAGGCCGGCAAGTGGACACTCGACAAAAATCATTCGAACGTTAAATTCACGGTCACCCATCTCGTGGTTTCTGAAGTGGAAGGGAACTTCAAAATATTTGATGGCACAATGGAAAATTCAAAAGAAGATTTTTCCGATGCAAAGATCAACTTCACCGTCGATGTCGCTTCAATAGATACAGATAATGAAAGACGCGACAACCATCTGAAGGGTGATGACTTCTTCAATGCAGAAAAATTTCCGGCGATGAAATTCGAAAGCACTTCCATGAAATCGCTGGGAAATAATAAATACACCTTAGCCGGCAACCTCACCATCAGGGATGTAACGAAGCCCGTAAGTTTCGATGTTACTTACGGGGGAAGTATTGCAGCAATGGGCACCACCAAAGTTGGCTTTACCGCTAAAACTACGATTAACCGGTTCGACTACAACCTGAAATGGGACAAGACAACAGAAGCAGGCAGCCTTGTAGTAAGCAAGGAGGTTGATATTAAGATCAATGTTGAGCTGAACAAGAGCAAATAAACTTTTGATGTAAAAAATTAAGCAAGGGCCCTTCGATGGGCCTTTTTTTGTTGGCGACAGATGACATTAAGTTTTTGGCTTATTGCTTTAGCGGCTTAACTTTCATTAAAAGCCCGTCATGCGCCGAACCGTAAAAAAACTGCTTGTACTGCTTCTTTCGTTTTTACCCTTATGCTACGCATTTGCACAGAACATTAAACCGGTCAATAAAAATTCCTCACCCGAAGCGGTGGCCCTCCTGAAATTGCTGTACGATATTTCAGGGGAATATCTGCTTACCGGCCAACACAATTTTCCCAAAGCACAAAACAGGAACACGGAGTTTGCTTCGAAATATATTGGTAAAACGCCGGTTGTATTCAGCACCGACTGGGGATTTGCGGAAGAGAACAACTACGATTCCTATCTTGCCAGACCGGCAATCGTGAAAGAAGCGATAAGGCAGCACAAGCTGGGTTCTATTATCACCATTTGCTGGCACGCTGTTCCGCCAACTGCCGATGAACCGGTCACTTTTCAACCGCGTCCGGGCGCGGATCCTGGCAAATTGGAAAGTGTTCAGGGTAAACTTACCGATCAGCAATTCCGGGATATTCTAACGCCCGGCACGGCGTTGTATCGCCATTGGGCGCAGCAGGTGGATACCGTCGCACATTATCTCAAACAACTGCAGGAAGCACATGTGCCGGTATTATGGCGGCCCTATCACGAAATGAACGGCGACTGGTTCTGGTGGGGAGGGCGCACCGGTGAATACAGCACGCGCCGGCTTTACAGGCAGTTGTTCGACAGGATGGTCCATCACCACAAATTAAATAATCTGGTTTGGGTGTGGAGCGTGGACAGGCCGTCAACTCCTGCAAGGTCCTTCAGTAATTTTTATCCCGGCAACGAATACCTTGACGTTTTATCGCTGGATGTTTACGGCAGCGATTTTAATCAAAATTATTACGACAGCCTGTTGGCTCTTTCAAAAGGTAAGCCGGTATCACTGGCCGAAGTGGGCGATCCGCCCACACCCGCGATCCTCAAGCTGCAACCCAAATGGACCTGGTATGTGATATGGGCAGGCATGGTTCGGAATACGTTGAAAAAACAGTACGACGTTTTAGCCCGTGATTCACGCGTGTTGTTTATGGAAGATGCTGCTTACCGGCGAGCGACTGAAGCTTATCACAAGGCTTCGGGGATAGCACCGCTGCCCGGTGCAAAAACAAGGTTCCCGGATTTTTCGGGGAGGTGGATCTTCCATGAAGAGGAGAGCACGCTCGACAACAGGGGAACGGGAAACATTCCGGCCCTGCTCGAGGTGGTGCAGCATGAAAACGGCGTAACGATCAAAAGAACCACATTATCTGAATTTGCCGCTAATGAGGTGTCGGAGCAGGAACTTTCGCTCGATGGTGTGCAAAAAGCATTTAAGGCACCGTTTGGAAATGCGCCAATGATGGTGAGCGCGCATCGTTCGGCTGGTGGCGATACGCTTTATCTGGCATCAGCAATACAATTTGTTTACGACAATCGAACGCGCGAAATTTCCTCTCTTGAGAAATGGATGACCAATAACGGCCGCCTCATTATTGACCTTGCCAGCAGCGGCGGGTTTGGCGGGACAAGAAAATTGAGGCTCGTTTATTTTAAAGGCGGTGCTATTGAATGAATCCCTTTTTTGTGCTTTGTTCGAGTTTAAACAACATGAGAATGCTCATGGCTTCTGCTTTCTTGCGTGCCACTGCCACATTCGGGCCTTCAAACAAGGTATCGAGCGTTTCAAAAAAGAGTTTCTTCCACCTGTCGAAGTGCTCTTCACCGATGGGACTTCGTTTATTGAGCTCAATGTGTTTGCCTACGGTGTTGCCGCGATAGCCCGTTGTGCCGAGCAGCAGCATTTCCCAGAAAGTTACCATTATGGGGATGTGTTTTTCCCAGGAGAAATTTTCGGCATTATTGAAAATATCACCGAGAAGAGGGTCCATTTTCACTTTGCTGTAAAAGTCATTTACCAGTAGTTCAATCGCTTCCCTGCTGTCGAGTTGCATCTTTTCCATGGTGCAAAGGTACTAAATGAAAAAAGGCTTCACATGCGTGAAACCTTTATCAGACCGTGGGAGCACACGGGTTCGAACCGCGGACCCTCTGCTTGTAAGGCAGATGCTCTAAACCAACTGAGCTATGCTCCCTTTTTTAATGGGAGTGCAAAGATATGGGTTCATGCATTTTAGGCAAATTTTTTTTCAAAATTATCATTTGCACCCACGGCCTTTCTTTTTAATTTTACACCAAACAATTTCGTATGTTTTTTGAAGGCGGAGCTGCTCCGCAACAATTTGAAGATACTGATGTACTCACGCTCCATGACGAGCCGTACAGCCTTATCGTGTGGAACGATGAAGTGAATACTTTTGAATGGGTGATCGAAACGCTCATTGAAGTGTGTGGCCATTCGGCAGAGCAAGCCGAGCAATGCGCTTACCTTATTCATTTTAAAGGCAAATATGCTGTTAAAAATGGCAGCTACGACGACCTCAAGCAAGCCTGCGACGCTATTACCGAGAGAGGTATAGGCGCCACGGTCGAGGTTACTGCCTGACCCTCCCGATGCCCATCTTCTCCCTCGATAAAAGCATCCTGTTTCCCCCGGTCGAACTGGCCGAGCCCGACGGACTGCTGGCGATTGGCGGCGACCTGTCAACAGAAAGGCTGCTCGTGGCGTACCGCTCCGGCATATTTCCCTGGTATGAAGGCGATCACATCCTGTGGTGGTGCCCCGATCCCCGGTTTGTGCTGTTCCCCACGGAGCTTGTCGTCAGCAAAAGCATGCAGTCGGTCATTAAAAAGAACCTGTTCGCTTTTACTGTAAACCAGGCATTTGAAGAAGTGATCACCAATTGCAAGAAGATACAGCGTCGCGGACAGGAAAGCACCTGGATCACCGACGAAGTGAAACTCGCTTACATCAGCCTGTTCAGGCAGGGATATGCCCAGAGTGCAGAGGCCTGGCTCGACGGGAAACTGGTGGGCGGCCTTTACGGTGTGCGCCTGGGCAACATCTTTTACGGAGAAAGCATGTTCAGCCACGTGAGCAACGCCAGCAAATTCGCCTTCATTCGCTTTGTGGAACGATTAAAGGCTGAAGGTGTGCAGATCGTCGATTGCCAGGTGTACACCGAACACCTGGAGAGCCTGGGCGCACGCATGATTCCGAGAAAGCAGTTTATACGCATGCTGAACCAGCATTTTGTGCAAGAATGATCACGCGGGAAACACGAACTTCTTGTCGGGCCTTTTCTGCACATACTGATAAACGAGGCCGCGTATATAATCGTTTTCCGGGTATGCCTGCAGGTAGGTCTTAAGTTCCTCGGCGCTATAAACGGCCGCTTCGTCCGGCACGTAGCCCATCCCATAAAACCTTCCTTTTTCAATAAGGATACACGAACGGCCATCTGCGTCGTGCCGGTCGTCCACCACCGCAAAAGTGGGCAACTGCTTTTCCAGATGATCCACTGCTTCGAGCACGCGGTTATTATAAACATCGGCGCTCTCCTTTTCGGGAGATTGCAGTGCGAACTGCTCTGTTAATTGATTCACCAGCCTGTTGCCTTCAATAAGCGAGTTGAAAGTGTAAAGCGACCTGAGCTGGTTTTTCTTTTTTTCGAGGACGAGCCGTAAATAACCTCCCCTGTCTTCGTACAGGTAAAGTCCGAATACGGGGGTAAAGTTCTTCAGCGCACGGTTATATTCGGGCCATAGTTTTCTTATTTCAATGTTCTCAAGGATGAAGGCCATCAGCTCGGTACCACAAGTTTGGTAAGTGACGCTGTGGATGTTCCGCAAAAAATCCTGGCGTTGCCTGCCCGCTCCATTGTGCGTAAAATGGCTGCTAACGCGGTACCTGATGTTTCGCGCCTTGCCCACATAGATCACTTTGCCCTTCTGATTATGAAAATAATAGACGCCGGGCGAATACGGCAGGCTATCAATTTGTTCGCGGGGAAGGTGGAGCGGAAGACACTGTTCCTTCGAAGTTCTTTTTAGCGATTCGCGGATGTGAACAAGGCCGTTATTTTGGAGGATATGATCGAAAAGACGTGCCGTTGCGGTGGCGTCCCCTCCTGCCCTGTGGCGGTTTTCTATGATGATGTTGAAATGCCTGCAAAGGTTGCCGAGGCTGTACGACGGCAGCGACGGGAACACCTTACGCGCCAGCCGTACGGTGCAAAGCTTTTGAGCGTTCAGCTCGAGGCCGCTGGCAGCCAGGTGATGCTTTACAAATGAATAGTCGAAATTAACATTATGTGCCACGAAGATCCTTCCCTGCAGCATTTCATGAATTTGTCCCGCCACCTCGCCGAAGCCCGGCGCATCCTCGAGCATCAACGGGTGGATGCCAGTAAGTGATTGAATGAAGTAGGGAATTGGTACAGAAGGCTTTATAAGGGTCTGGTAAACTTCGGTCACTCCCTGCCCATCGTGCAAAACAATGGCAATTTCGGTGATGTCATTGGCGGCGGCATATCCTCCCGTGGTTTCTATGTCTACAATGGCATACATGCGTTCATAAAGGTAAACAGGATGGTGATTTCCTCACGATTAAATGTGAAAAAGGCCTTGACTATCCGGATGGCATGTGTTAATTTTGACTCATTCCGTTTTTAACGATACCCTCTCTTCCGCTATCCCTTTCGAAAACCAGTTGAACGTACCCGGGAATTGTGCATTGTTTTATCAGTCACATAAACTCGTAACGTTATGAAAAAAGACCAGGATCATCATCATTTAAGCGAAAATGCTGAAACAGCGTTATGGGCCGGCGGCTTTCTCGCTTTCATTATGCTGTTGTCATACCTGTATTGGTTCGCTTAAACATTAATTATTCCATCTAATCGATAGAATGTACCGGTACGGAACGTAACCCTGTGCCGGTGCATTTTTGTATTGCTATCCCCCACTCCCGCTCTCTCTTCTCACTTCTTCAAGGGTACAATGTATATTTGCGCTCTTATGGAGCTGACCAAAAACTACGAGCCCGCGATCATAGAACAGAAATGGAACGCGCATTGGAAAGAAAAGGATTATTTCAGCAGCGTTCCCGATTCCCGCCAGCCATTTACGGTTGTTATCCCCCCACCGAATGTGACCGGTGTTTTGCACATGGGGCACACACTCAACGAAACCGTTCAGGATATTCTTGTGCGCAAAGCACGCATGAGCGGCTTCAATGCCTGCTGGGTGCCCGGCAGCGACCACGCCTCTATTGCCACCGAAGCGAAGGTGGTCGACATGCTAAAAAGAGAAAAGAACATCAGCAAGTCGCAGCTTTCCCGGGAAGAGTTCATGGTCTATGCCTTTGAATGGAAAGAAAAATACGGCGGCATCATCTATCACCAGATCGAAAAACTGGGATGCAGCGTTGATTGGAACCGCACCACCTTCACCATGGATGCCCACTACTATCACGCCGTCATGAAGGTGTTCATCGACCTGTACAACAAGGGCCTCATCTATCGCGGCGCCCGGATGATCAACTGGGATACGGTTGCCAAAACAGCGCTCAGCGATGAGGAAGTGGAACACCGCGACATGCAGGGACGTCTGTATTATGTAAAATATTTTATCGTTGACGATGCCGGCGCCGATGTTTCCGGTTTCAGCGAAACGTCTCCTTATATTGTTATCGCCACACAACGCCCCGAAACGATCATGGGAGATACGGCGGTGGCCGTAAACCCGAACGACGAACGATACAAGCCGCTGCATGGTAAATACGCGGTGGTGCCTTTTGTGAACCGCATCGTTCCCATCATCACCGATGATTACATCGACCCTGCGTTCGGAACGGGCATGCTTAAGGTAACGCCCGCACACGACATCAACGACTACAACATTGGCTTGAAACATCACCTGCCGGTTGTTGATACGCTGAATGAAGACGGCACACTAACCGACGCGGCCGGCCCTTTTGCAGGTTTGGAAAGATTCGAGGCCCGCAAGAAGGTGGCTGGAGCATTGAAGGAAAATGGATGGCTACTGAAAGAAGAGGAATACCAGACGCGCGCGGGATACAGCCAGCGCACACAGTCGGTAGTGGAACCACGCATTTCCACGCAATGGTTCCTTTCCGTATCCAGCCTCGCACAAAAAGCGCTCGAACCGGTGCTGGATGGAAGGATAAAGATCCATCCGGAAGAAAGATTTCTGAATACCTATAAATACTGGCTGTCGAACATGAAAGACTGGTGCATCAGCCGCCAGTTGTGGTGGGGACAGCGCATACCGGCGTGGTACGACCAGGACGGCAGGTACGTGGTGGCAGATAGTGAGGAGGAGGCCAACCGTTTGTACCAGGAAAAATATGCCGCGCCGGCGAAATTATCGCAGGATGAAGATGTACTCGACACCTGGTTTTCTTCGTGGCTGTGGCCGATGGAAGTATTCAACGGCATCTCCGATCCCGGCAATAAGGATATTAATTACTACTACCCCACTTCGGTACTGGTAACCGGTCAGGACATCATATTTTTTTGGGTGGCGCGCATGATCATGGCCGGTATGGAATACAAGAATGAGATTCCCTTCAGCGATGTGTACTTCACCGGAATGGTGCGCGACAAGCAGGGAAGAAAGATGAGTAAGAGCCTCGGCAATTCACCCGACCTTCTCGAACTTATCGACAGGTACGGAGCAGATGCGGTGCGCTTCGGAATCATGATCTCTTCACCGGCAGGAAACGATTTGCTGTTCGACGAAACCTCGCCCGAACAGGGAAGGAATTTCAACAATAAAATATGGAACGCGCTGAAGCTGGTAAAAATGTGGCAGCAGCGGGCGTCACAACCCGGGTTCGAAGAGGCTGAGCCGAGCGGCCAGGAAGCGATACAGGTAATGGACGTTTCCGGATTTTCCGGAACAGTGGATGTTGATGCAGAGAATGATGGGCAAATGATCTCCGGCAGGCACGACTTTGCCGTGCGGTGGTTTGAAAACCGTCTTGCCCAGGCAAAAGAGGAAGTGGAGTTGCTGTATGCCGACTTCAAATTAAGTGAGGCACTCAAAACAATTTACTCCCTCATTTGGGATGATTTCTGCAGTTGGTACCTTGAATGGGTAAAACCGGCGCAGGACCAGGCGCCCGATCCCGCCATCTGCAGGCAAACAACCGGCTTCTTTACCGAACTGATGCAACTGCTGCACCCATTCATGCCTTTTATTACCGAAGAGGTGTATCATTTGCTTGAAGAGAGATCGGATGACCTCTGTGTTCGCCAGTTCACAAAAAAAGGTGCGCCTGATGCGAATGTACTGCAGGCAGGAACGCTGTTGAAGGAAGTGATCACAGGATTGCGTGATGCACGCAACCGCAACAAGCTCAGGCAGCGTGATGAGATCAAGCTTTATATTATTACAGATACGCCTGACCTTTATCGCTCGGTCTATCACATTCTCACCAAACAGATCAACGCCAATACGATTGCTTTCAATACCGAAGCGATCGGGCACAATGTTTCCGTGGTAATTGGTAAGGATAAATTTTTTCTTGAAACTGCGGCGCCGGTTGACAATACTGAACAGAAGGAAAGCCTGAT
>CBIGXK010000024.1:0-21384 GCA_966193805.1 uncultured bacterium
GGGCGGCACGCATTGAAGCGTGGCAAAAGGAAGGGAAGGATGTTTATGTTTACTTCGATAACGACCAGGAAGGATTTGCGGCATTTAACGCGCTGACGCTGACCGGTCTCATAAAGTAACTATTCGGCCAATAAACGGTCAACTTCTTCATTGAATTCTTTTACGAAGTCATCATAAAATTTGCCCGTCGCCGGTCCCGAAAAGCCGGCATGTATCTTCGATACATTTCCTTTCCTGCCGATAAAAATGGTGGTGGGAAATACTTTGAACGATGCAAGTGCCGGTAGCGAACGCGAAACGCTGTCGTTATTGGCAATACCGCCGAACACCTGTGCGTAGGTTATATCAAAGCGTTTTTGAAACCGTCTCATTACCTTATGCGTAAACGCAGTGTCTGACTGACGTTCATAGTGAATGGAGATCACTTCCACGCCGCGACCTTTGTTCCGTTTGTACCACGGTGAGAGAAATGCCGCTTCATCAATACAGTTGGGGCACCACGTGCCCGTGATTGCAATGATCAGTACTTTATTGTTAAAACGTTCGTCGCTGGTGGAAACGATGTTTCCTTCCATGTCGGGCAAAGAAAATTCCAGCGAGGAATATCCCTTCTTCAGGTGTGAAACAGCAAACGGATCTTCGAGCTGTGCATCCGGATTGAATGTTCCGGAAAATGAGTTTTTCACTTTCGTGCCCAATTGCACTCCTGAAATTTTTCCATCGGCCGTAATCGTGCCTTCGTAATAGCCCGGTGTGGAACCTATAAATGAAGACAAATAGAAGTGGTTGCCGTCAACCATTCCTTCCAGATACCTGGCATCGCCGGAGGGTTTAAGAAAAGTGCCCGTAAGTTTTGATCCCTGCTGGTGGAACACGGCCACGCATTTTTCCTTGTTGCCGCTCGCGAATGTGAACTGCACCTCGTATTTACCGCTGAAATCTTTGATGGGCGAACGGGATGGTTGATGGAAGCGGCTCGACCCTTGCTTCGCCGTTACCGGCACCTGCAGGCCCGGCTTGTTTTGCTTACGGAGGTATCCCGACAACTGCCCGTTCCTGTTTATTTTCAAGGCAAGCTCATTGTCGAACTGGTCGAGCGGAATGAAGACGGAATCTTCTTTCCTCCGCAATACGCCTGTTTCGAAACGTTCGTCTGCATTCAGCAGGTACACCTTGCCGTCGCCGCTGATCTCGAAATTGAATGGCGCCTTCATGTTATCGCGAATGGTGAACTCGCCGCGCCACTCGCCCTCAAGTTCATGAAAAGTATTTTGTGCATGGGCCGATCCCGCGAAAAACAACAGTGCAAACAGAATACGGAGCTTAACCTGGTTCGTCATATTGAACATGCAAGATAAGTTTTACATTTTCATCAGCTCCGGATACAGTCTTAAATATATCTGAAATGATAAGGGCCTCTTTCCATATAGTTCATCAAGCGCTCCTGGCGCCTCATAAACTGAAATGTTGCCTCCTGCCGCGAGCCGTAATCCCGCGAATTGCAGAAAATCGTAATTATACCCGAGGGTTAACGCGTTGATCCCGTACAGGGTGTGGTGACCAAATATTTGTTCGTCGAGTACAAGTTCCTCTGCCGATTTTTCTGCAAACTCATAACGGCCATAGATAGCTGATTTGTCAAGGTGCCACGAGGCTTCGGCAAGGAACGCATTTTCTCCTTTTCTGTCATTGAATTTGTTCATTCCCCACAATACTGTTCCGCTGAAATAGCGGTTTGATATTACCTCGCTGTTAAATATTGCCGAGGCGGTGGTTTTATGAACATTCTCACCGGGATGCAATTCTTCAGGGCTCTTTACAAAAGCGTGCGATACCTGCAGCGCCCAGTTTCTGGAAGGGTTCGCCGATAATCTGCCGCTCCATGAATTGAAACGCGGCTTGTCGAAGTCGTACCTGTTCTCATTCGGTTCCCTGCCGGTAAACGATGATCCTTCCAACTTGAACTTACCTATCCTTGCCCCGATGGTGGCCACTCCAAAAGTAATATGCGTGGCATCCACCCAGTGATGGGTGACCGGTGAATTGGGATTGTCGAGCGATGATGGCCGGTGCATGAATGTTACCGGTCCAAGAGCCGGCTCTCCGGGATAGCCGACGTACGCAAATACATCTGCTTTTTCGGAAATCGCATGCGAATAGCTCACCGACAATTCTGAAATGAGATCGTGCGGATGCTGCCTGTCAACCAATGCCTTTCCTTTATAGCTTTCTCCCGTCTGAAATAAGAGCGGATATCCCGATCCGCCCGCAATAGGGGCATCGAGGCTGAACATGGTGCTGAAATGAAACAGCCCGTTATTGCCCACTCTTCGCTGACCCATCGCCATGAACCAGTTGGGTGCATCTGTTTTTTCGCCGCCCCGCGTACCCTTGCCGGTAAAATCCTGGTGATTGTACCGAAGAAAGGCGCTTCCATGAAACATGTACATCCATTTTTTCGAATGTACCATGTAACCAAACATCGGTGATGCATCGGGCAGCCATGCCGTTCCCGATCCGTTTCGCGTCATCGGGAGATGCAGTGAAAAGGCGTGCCCCATCGGTACCTGCATCGTTGTTTCATGATGAGAGGTGCTATCCGTTTGATGTTGATGATGCGGCAGCGTATCCTGATGCTGCTCATGCTGCGCCACTGCCGGCAGCGTTACTAAAAGAAGGCTTATTGCTATCAGTATCTTCATGTTGTCAGAATAAAAAATGAATAATCATTATCGCACTCATCACGATCATCAGCGCATCCTCGATAATGGTAACAGTGCTCATGGGCAGATTGAACATCGCGCCCAGGCACGCGCACTGAATTCTTCTTTTATTCATCACCGCCTGCAATACGCCAATAATGCTGATGGTCATAACGACAAACGTGAGCGCCGTAGTGAAAATAATGGCCGTACCGGTGAGGTATGCAAAGCCAAGCCCCAGCTCGATAAAGGCATACAAATATGCCCAGCCTCTCCATTTCCTGGCGATGATGTCGTAGGTTGAATAGCTGTCTGCAAAGCCGTTCAGGTCCAGCAGTTTGAAGAACGAGAAAGTCAGGAAGAAACCGGCCATGAAGTGATGCATCCAGTCCATCCAGTTAAATGTTCCGTTTGCTGCCTGTACCAAAAGCGTTGCTGCGGTAATGTAGAAGAATATGAGCAGTATCGGTTTGTAAGTGGACAGCCACGATTTTTTCGGCTCTTCAGCCTGGGCGGCCGGCGCCATGTAAGTGTCTTCTTCGGTCAGTTGATATTTGGGATGATGGCTGAGTGCCTGTTGCAAAACATCGGTTGCAACGTGCTTGTTCATATTGATCTTTGCTTCACCTTTTCCCAGGTCGATAGCCACGTTATTGACGCCGTCAACCGCAGAAAGGAGGCGTGTTACCGTTGCCTGGCAACCACCGCATGTCATGCCGGTTACTTTATAGGTATGTGTCATAGTCACTCTATTTTGCCAACAAAATTACCGGCGAAGAGTGGGGGCATGTTACACTTTTATGGCTGCGATTTATATAATTATGGCTTACCTACGTTATCGAGCGATTTGCGGTGGTGGTCCTTCAGTTTCTTAAATTCCGAAGGTGTGAAGCCGGTCGTTTTTTTGAATTGTGAAGAGAGGTGGGCAACACTGCTGTAGCCCATGTCAAACGCGATGTCGTTGAGGCTCTTTTCACCGTAAGCGAGCATTTCTTTCACCTTTTCGGTCTTCTGGTCGATGATGAACTTTTCGATGGTGATGCCCTCGGCCTCTGAAAAAAGTTTGCTGATGTACGAGTAATCCTTGTTGAGCGACGTTGCAAGGATGTCGGAGAAGTTCAGGTTTCTTTCAGAAAGATCGCCCTGGATATTTTTCACGATCACCGATTTTACCTGGTCAACAAGTTTTTTCTTCTGGTCCGTAAGGATTTCGAAGCCCACTTCGTTCAGCTTTTTTTCTATTTTTTCATATTGAGAGGAAGTGGGTGGTGTGGGAAGCGTCACCTTTCCGAGAATAACGGCTTCCGGTTCGGCACCCGCGTCAGTGAAGATATTTTTCACCACCATGACGCAACGGTTGCAAACCATATTTTTTATGAAGATCTCTGTACTGTTGTTCATTTTAATTGCACTGACCAAGAAGATACCAGATAATAATAAACACTATGATGGTGCTGAGGCAACCCCCGCCCAATTTCTTTGCTCCGTACCCCGCGATCAATGCCCTGATAAGTTTGTTCATTTATTTGCAGCTTAAAAGTTAAAAGTCCACCCCCGGCGCTCCGCGCCACCCCCGCCAGCGGGGGATACATATCCCCCTCTGGAGGGGGTCGTCCCGAAGGGACCGGGGGAGGACCCACGTCTTCTCAAATCACCAATTTCCCCATCCCCCTTCCATTCATTCTCGTAAACGCCTCTGCGGCCCTAACGCCCAGCTCTTTGCCCCTGAAATCTTCCATGGATGGGTGACCGCAATCATAAAACATCTTGCTGTACTTACCATCAATTACTATACCCTGACTTTCATGACAGGCAAGGGCCCTCATTTTCGTTTCCTGGGTATCGCTAATATCCACGTAATCAGAGGGATGAAAACCAAATGTTTGATAGCCTACACAAACTTCGTAAAAATAAAGCGTAAATGGCTCCTGCGCCTCCATCCATGCCTGTATGGTGAGAATACTGGCCACCTGGTGATCCTTATGCGAATCTACCGGCCAATGGGTGAACACCACATCCGGCTTTTCGGCATACAGTAATTTCTCGAACCTCGCCATCTCCGGGTTGCTCATCACGCTCTCTCCATCTACCTGGTCGCCGAATAGAGGTTTTGCCCCAAGCACCTTGCAGGCGGCGATACATTCGGCCCTTCTTATCGCCGCGGCCTGATCATGTGTCTTTCCTTCTACCCCTTCGTCGCCGTTAGTAAGGTAGAAGAGGGTGACATCGTGCCCCTTCTTTACCAACTGTTTCACCGTTCCCGCACAGCCGCATTCGGGATCGTCCGGATGTCCGCCCACCACCACTATCTTTTTTTTGGCCTGTACCCCATCGGGCGAAGCGCTCAAAAGCGATGGCAATGTAACGGCGCCCATGCTGCCGAGGGAATGTTTAATAAAATTTCTGCGCGAGTTTGTTGAACGATGCATGTTGATAGGTTGTAATAAGCCTAAACTTATAGAAATATCTATTGAACACCCATGATAGATGGCTGAAAAAAAATTATTTCTTTTCAATGAAGGAGTATTGAAAATTGAAACGTATCCGCTTTGGATGCTTAAGCTATTACTTGTTACCGTACTGTATTTTTCCGTAGCGGCAACCATCCTCGCACATCCGGCGCAGGGTACCGATACGACCCCTCCCTCGTGGATGCGCCACGCCATCATCTATGGCATAAAGCCATCGGGCTTCACCGATCACAGCAGCTACGACAACATAACAGCAAAAATTCCCGAACTGAAAGAGCTTGGCATCAACACCATATGGCTGCAACCCGTTTTTAAAACTGCGCGCGGCGGACAGGGATACGACATAACCGATTATTTTTCTTTGAGAGATGACCTGGGCAACGAACAGCAATTAAAAAATCTGATCAGCACTGCTCATCAACTTCACATAAAAGTGCTGTTCGACTTTGTGCCCAATCACACTTCTATAAGGCATCCCTTTGCGCAGGACATCATCAAGAAAAGAAAATCTTCGCCTTATTACGATTACTACCAGCACGAGAACGACGGCGCTCCCTATTCTTCCAATTACCACAAAGACAGCAGCGGTTTCATCTTTTATTTTTGGAAAGATCTTATCAACCTTAATTACAATAACCCGGAAGTGCGGAAGATGATTACCGATGCCTGCAAGTACTGGATACAGGAATTTGACATCGACGGTTATCGGTTCGACGCGGTGTGGGCCGTCAATGCACGCGCCCCCGAATTCGGCAAACACCTGCGCAAAGAGCTCAAAGCGCTGAAGCCCGGAATATTGATGCTGGCGGAAGATAAGGGCAGCGACCCAAACGTGTATGCAGAAGGATTTGATGCTGCTTACGATTGGACAAGCGACACCAACTGGATTTCACATTGGCCGTGGCAGTACCGGCATCACGCTCGAAAGAATTTTACCATATTCAACCATCCCTCGGTTGACAAAAGATATAACCTTATCCGCGAAGCGCTGTTCGCGCGTCAGCCAAATCCCGAAAGAGTTCTAAGGTTCATGGAAAACAATGATGTTCCGCGCTTCGCGGCCACACATTCGCTGGCACAAACGAAAATGGCTGCCGCCTTGCTATTTGCGCTGCCCGGCATTCCACTCATTTATAACGGGCAGGAAACAGGAGTGAAGACGCACCCTTATTCAAGGCCCCCGATTTTTTCGTCTGCACATTCGATAAAGGAACAGGATTCGCTCGGGTTATTTTCTTTGTATAAAAAACTTACAGCACTCAGGCTGAAATATGCCTCGCTTACCAGTGCTAATTACAAAGAACTAAAAACAGAGGGGCCGGCGGTTGCTTTTCACCGCTGGGAAGGGAATGAACATCTTTTTATCGTCATTAATCCTGACAGCCTTGCGGCCGGCGTCAATATTCAACCGGGTATAAAAACTGCCTTCGTGCGCGACGTGCTCGATGGCACGGTGTTTACCGCATGTGAAAACAATTCAATAAAAATAACGGTTGAAGGATATGGCGTGCGATGGCTGTTAGCAGAAAAAAAGAAGTTGAAAGTCGCGAGGTAAAAAATCAGTAGATTTACAGTGCTTAGATTTGCCAAAACTATCTGCTTGCTTTATGATTGATGCCATTAAACGCGGAGATGAGTTTGCTTTCGAGCAGGCATACGTCCAACATCGTGGAAGGGTGTATGGCTATTTCCTTAAAAAAACAAAAAATCCCGAAGACGCCCGCGACTTGCTGCAGGTGACGTTTCTTAAATTATGGCAGTATCGTCAATCGCTTTCCACAGAATATCTTCTCGAGCAGCACATATTTCACATAGCGCGTACCGTTTTCATCGATCATTTGCGCAAGCAAAACCGCCGCGCTAAACTTCACGACGCTGCAGCGTATCACCTGCCGGCGTCTGCACGGTACACCGGTAATTCCAATGAATTTGATGTGCGCTCCCGGCTCCGGTCGGCGCTTGCCACAATGCCCGAGATGCGCAAAAAGATATTTGAACTCAACAAAATTCAGGGTTTCTCCTACCAGGAGATCGCCCAACTGCTTTCCATCTCGGTGAAATCAGTTGACAATAATCTCACCAAGGCGCTAAAGTATCTTCGAAAAACAATGATCATGCTGGCGATGATCATCGCCTGGGTAAAATATTTCTGATCAAATCGAAGGAGTTTTTTCTTCATCGTCGTATACTCCTCAAACTCTCAGCCTAAACGGGTTATACTAAACCTATCCCAATGACGGAAGAATTAATAGAAAGATTTTTCAGGAAGAACTGCAGCCGTGAAGAAGCAGGTCAGGTGGTGGCTTACTTCAGGGATCATCCGGAAATGCTTGAAAAATATTTCAGTTTCGAAGAGTGGCAGCAAAGCCGGCCCGTGCAAATGGACAACGAGTTCTGGAACGAAGTGTGGCAGGAAGTGCAGGAAAAGAAAAAACGGGGAGCAAGATTGGTGTTGCTGAAAAAGCTGAGTATTGCGGCCAGCATCGTCATCGCGATGGTGTTCGGTTACAGGTATTTTTTTCCGGCACTGCAGAAGGAGACAGCTTTTGCCGAAGTAAAACAACCCGCAAAAAAAGAACAGAAAATTATCCTCAATACCACGAGCGCCATAATGGAGATTGCATTGCCCGACAGCTCTCTCGTAACCTTGTCGCCCGGCTCGGTGATCGTTTACAACCTTCCGCTCGATCCCGACCGGCGTGATGTTTCACTTGACGGTAAGGCAAGGTTTAAAGTACAAAAAGATGCGAGCCGGCCGTTCACGGTGTATGCGGGAGGCCTCGCCACCACTGCGCTCGGAACCGAGTTTACCATCAACACCCATGAAAAGTCCGGCAACCTCGTAACGGTGAAATTGCACACAGGGAAGGTAGTGATCAGGAACGCGGCTCCCGACCACCGGGGATTTCAAAAAGACGTTTATCTCGCACCCGGCCAGCAGCTCGACTACAATGAAGCGGAACTGCTCGTGCACGTAGGGAACATCAGGAGCGACCAGGCGCCCGTGGTACAAAAATCAGGTAAGCGTAAATCGCCGTCGGTGGCCGCAACAGTGTCGCCGAACCTGACGTTTGTGAACAGTTCCCTCAGCGACGTGATGACCAAACTTTCCGATTTCTTCGATGCGGAAATAAATTTTGACCATGAGGAACTGGACGCTATGAACTTCACCGGCACGGTATCGAAAGACGATTCATTGGCCATAGTACTGAAAGTGATCGCACAAATGAATGGACTGGAACTACTGCAGGAGCATAGCAAATTCAAATTGAGAAAATCGCAACAATAACTTGTCATTACCAAAACTGAGCGATATGAAAAATCGTACTGCTGTTTTACAACCAAAGTTCAGGCTGCTGCTTTGGTTCATATTTGTTTTCGTTCTTCACCCGCCTGCTTATTCGCAGAACAGCGAAGGGACAGTTACAGGCACCGTTATTTCTCAGAATGGCGAGATGCTCTCAGGGGTTTCGGTAACGGCTACGAATGTGGGTGACAAAGACGACATCTCGTATGCCATGACTAATGAAAAGGGCGTGTTTTTTTTTGATAAACTTAAGATTGGCACCTCCTACAATTTTATAGTGTCGTATGTGGGATATGAAACAAATACCATCAAAGGATTCTCCGTCAAAGAAAAAAGTAATTCTATCCTCATCAAATTAGTGCAAACCGACCAATCGCTCGAACAGGTAGTGGTAATTGGATATGGAACGCAGAGCCGGGAAACAGTAACCGGTTCCATTGCAACGATCAAGGCAGAAGATTTCAATACCGGTCAAATCAATGATCCCATGACGCTGATCGCCGGCAAAGTGGCCGGTCTTGCCACCAGCAATACCAACAGATCGGATCCTAATGCAACGGTTGATTTCTCACTGCGCGGCCCTGCCACTGTCGAAGGCAATTCCCAACCCCTGATAGTCATTGACGGTATCCCCGGCGGCGACCTGCAAACCATTGCGCCGGGCGACATCGCCTCCATCGATGTGCTGAAGGATGGTTCCGCTGCCGCTATCTACGGCTCGCGCGCCACCGCCGGCGTAATCATCGTGACCACTAAAAAAGGAAAGGCGGGCGACACGAAAGTGAGCTACAGCGGTTATATCACCACCGACAGGATCGCGAAGAAATACGACGTGTTCGACGCCGCGCAGTATATAAAATTTGGCGAAGACAACGGAATGGATGTTGATGACGCCGGTGCCAACACCGACTGGTTCGACGAAGTGACAAGAACGCCGGTAAGCCATTCGCACAATCTATCGCTGAGCGGCGGAAATGCAAAAACGACTTATTATGCTTCTCTTAATTTTCGCAACAACCAGGGTATCGATCTAAAATCAAGAAGAAGATTTGTGAACGGCACGTTCCGGCTCAATACCAAGGCGCTGAACGACAAGCTCAACTTTTCGATCATGCTCGTAAACGCCTTTGAGAACAGGGACTTTGCCAACTACGGCGCCATCGCACAGTCGCTTAACATGAACCCAACTTATCCGGTAAAAAATCCCGACGGCACCTTTTACGAACGCTTCGACATTCCTTTTGGCTTGCAGTGGAACCCCGTGGCCAGCACCGAACATAATTACACCAACAATAAAGAAAAGAAATTTCTCAGCACCGTTAACCTTACCTATCATATACTTCCGGAATTAACTGCGTCTCTGGCTTATTCGCTGATAAAAAATGATTTTCTCAACGGCATGTATTCCAGCAACCAGGATTTCTTTCAGCAATTGAATGGAATAAACGGCCAGGCATCGAGAAGAGAGAACCAGGTGACCAACAATGTGGTGGAAGCCACGGTCGGATACAACAGAACGTTCGGGGAGCATAGTGTGAACATCATTGGCGGTTACTCTTACCAGAACATATTCAACGAAGAGTTAAGCGCCGGCAACAATGATTTTATCACCGATGCATTTCGTTTCTACAATCTTGGCGCGGGGTACGCTTTGAACAATGTTTCCAACAATGCCAACAGAACAGGTGTTTTTGTGGGAAGCGGCGCCGATGAGAGAACATTGCTGGCGTATTTTGGCAGGGTTATCTATGACTTTCAGCAGAAATACTTGCTGAACGTCAGTGTAAGAAGAGAGGGTACTTCGGTTTTGGGAGAAAACGACAAATGGGGAACGTTCACCGGCGTATCCGGCGGATGGATATTGAGCCGCGAAGACTTTCTTGTAGGTTCATCCGCGATCAGAAGTTTAAAATTACGCGCAGGCTACGGTGTAACGGGCAACCAGGAAAGCCTCGGTCCCTATCAGTCTCTTTCCACCATCGGTCCTTTTTTCAACGGTTCGCAGAACAGTTATTTTGGTGAACCCGGCAACGGCACGTGGATACTTCCTTATGGCCCCACGATAAACGCCAACCCGTTGTTGAAATGGGAAACCAAAACAGAGGTCAATATCGGCATTGATTTCTCCTTGCTGAAGAACGGATGGCTGACCGGTTCCATCGACTATTACAACAGAAAGATCAAAAACCTCGTTGGTAATTATACTGCGCAACTGCCGGCACAAATCCTTCCTACTATTTTCGCCAACGCCGGCGAAATGGAAAACAAAGGCGTGGAACTCATGTTGGATGCACGTTTGATCAATACCGGCAAATTTAGCTGGAGGGCTACTTTCACGGGAGCATACAACAGGAACCAGATAAATTCGGTAACCAGCGACCAGTTCTTTGGCAGTGCCCACAACATCACAAGGGTAACGGAGGGCGTATCCATTCAAAGGCTGGCGCCCGGACAGCCAGTGGCAGTATTTTATGGAAGGGTATTCGACAGCTTTACCGAAGATGGCCTGTGGATGTTTAAGGACAGTGAAGGCAAACCTGTGGAAGCAAGTGAAATTGGCGAAGATGACTTTGGCTACCTCGGTAACAGCATTCCGAAATACAGCCTCGGATTCACCAGTATGTTCACTTTCGGAAATTTTGATGCATCCATATTGCTGCGTAGCGCACTTGGATTCAAATCGGTAAACGGTAAGCGAATGTTTCATGAAAACTGGACCTTCTTCACCAGGAACAATCTTTTTGAATCGGCACTGAACCAGAAAATACTGGACGCGCCAACCTTCTCGAGCTACTACATTGAAGACGGCGGTTACATGAAGATCGACAACCTTACAGTGGGTTACACGCTGCCGCTGAAAAAAAGCAACTACCTGCAGGACATACGCGTGTATTTCACGGCAACGAACCTGGCAACCATCACCAACTTTTCGGGCACCGATCCGGAGTTGCAGCTTAACTATTATCCGTCGGATCCCAATGAAGAGGTCACTGACGGGCCGGGATTGGAGTCGAACTACGGTTATTTTCCGAGCACGCGCGGTTTCACGCTTGGCGTGAATGTGAATTTCTAAACATTACAACTCATGTATATGAAGAACAGATTTTATAAATCGCTGCTTGCCTGCATAATGACGGTTGCCGTCGTTGCAAGCAGTTGCACCAAGCTGGACGAAAAGCTTTACAGTGATGCCGACGCCGACAATTTCTTTGGCAGCGCCGACGAAGTGATGGCGGCGTACGTGCTGCCTTACAGCTTCATGCAAACGCATGTTTACCAGGTACACTTTGCCTTGCAGGAATTTCCCACCGACGAGGCGGTTGTGCCTGTCCGTTATGGATACATCGACCAGGAAGGGGCGTGGATCAGGCTTCACCAGCACACCTGGACCTCAAGCGATTCGTGGATATTGGGTGAGTGGCAGAACATGTTCCAGGCAATAGGGTACTGCAACTATTTTATTGATGCGGTACAGGATAAGGACCTGAGCAAAATGGACCTGCCGGTAAGCAAGGAACAAATGATTGCGGAGATAAAGATGGTGAGGGCGCTGCACTATTACTGGGCGCTTAGCGATTTCAGGAACATTCCCATTGTTGAGCATGTTGGAGAAAACAGTCCGCCAACCAAATCGGGTACCGAAGTATTTGCCTTCATTGAAAAGGAAATAAAAGACAATATTGACAAGTTGGGAGAGAAGGGCGATGCCGGCTGGTATGGCCATTTTACCCGTTCGGCGGCCTATGCACTGCTGGCCAAATTGTATTTGAATGCTGAAGTGTTTACCGGAGAAGCACGTTGGGAAGATTGCATCGCGGCGTGCGACCAGGTAATCGGTTCGGACTACAGCCTCGACGAAAAGTGGAACGACCCGTTCCTTGTGCATAATGAAAGCAGCAATGAAAATATTTATGTGGTTCCGTTCGATGCCACCAATGCGCAGCAATTTAATTTCATCGAGCAGAATTTTCATGAAAACATACTCTTCGCAAAATATGGCGTTGAATATTATGGATGGCACAAGATCAGCACGCAGGAATCTTTTTACAACCTGTATCAGCCCAATGACCATCGCATCGAACAGTGGGCAGTGGGTCCGCAAACATTTACCAATGAAGATGGTGACGAGGAGGATATACTCGACTGGAACGGCGAACCGATGACCGTAACACCATACATAGATATGCTCATCAACTACGACGGCGGTGAAGCACAGGGAGCCATGAACATGAAATATGAAATAGAATATGCCGGCCTTGGAAGCATGAGCAATGACATGGTGATTTTTCGCCTTGCAGATATTTTGTACATGAAAGCAGAGTGCCTGATGAGGATGAACGGCGGAGCCGCCACCGCCGACGCCGTTAGCCTGGTGAACCAGGTAAGGGAAAGAAGTTTTGATGCCGGCGATGCCGATGCCGATTACACAACGGCAACACTCACGCTCGACGAACTGCTAAACGAACGCGGACGTGAATTGGCTTATGAAATGCACCGCAGGGAAGACATGGTCCGCTTTGGCACGTTCAACAACGAATGGTGGGAGAAGCCTGCTTCGGATGAGAAATATCGAATATTTCCCATACCTTTTGACGTAGTGACCGCAAACCCGGCGTTGGTACAAAACCCCGGCTACTAACCAACGAAAATTTGTATTTATTGAATGAAAAATTATCTGTTACCTGCAGGCTGTTTTCTATTATTTGCCTTCTACTCATGCACACCCGGTTCTGAAAAACCGGCTTACGGAACAAATGAATGGCGCGAATATCTCGGCGGGCCCGAACGCAACCATTACTCACCGTTGAAACAAATCGACAAGAACAATGTTGAGGAGTTGCAGGTTGCATGGGAATATCACACCCTCGATTCCGGACAGATTCAATGCAACCCGATTGTCGTGGATGGTGTGTTGTATGGCATGACGGCCACCACCAGGCCATTTGCGCTCGATGCTGCCACAGGAAAGGAAATATGGAAAGGGAAGACTGAAGGATCGGACGGCTATAGCACCAGCAGGGGCGTGGCTTATTGGGAAGATAATGACGATAAAAGAATTCTTTATACCAGCGGCCCGTGGCTTTATGCGCTCGATGCGCGCACGGGTAAGCCGGTTGCAGGTTTTGGTGAGAACGGCCGCACGAGCCTGCGTGCCGGCCTCGGTGAAACCGCTTCCGACAAGATGGTAATGTCGAATACTCCTGGAACCGTGTTTGAGGATCTTATTGTGATGCCTCTTCGTCTTTCCGAAGGAACGGATGCGGCGCTGGGTTATGTGCAGGCCTTTAACATCAGGACCGGGAAAATTGCCTGGGTGTTTCATACCATCCCTCATCCCGGAGAACCCGGATATGAAACCTGGCCAAAGGAGGCTTATAAGAATACATCCGGTGCGGGCGCGGCAAATAACTGGGCGGGCATGTCGGTTGATCGCGCACGCGGAATCATTTTTGTTCCCACAGGCTCCGCCGCCTACGATTTTTACGGCGCCAACCGCGAGGGTGCAAATCTATTTGCCAACACGCTGCTGGCGCTGGATGCAAGGACGGGCGAACGGAAATGGCACTTCCAGTTTGTTCAACACGACATTCTTGACCGCGACCCGCCGGCGCCCCCAAATCTGATTACAATTACCCGCGACGGTAAACGCATCGACGCGGTTTCGCAAACCACGAAGCAGGGATTTGTATATGTTTTTAACCGCGAAACCGGCGAACCGCTGTTCCCGATCAAAGAAACACCTGTTCCCGCTTCAGATATTCCCGGCGAACACAGTTGGCCCACTCAGCCGCTGCCCGTCAAACCCGAACCTTATGCCCGGCAGACGTTCACTGAAAATGATATCAGCCCCTATGCCGAAAACAGACAGGAACTGTTGGATCTGTTGAAGAAGAGCCGCTCGGAAGGGCCCTTCACCCCGTTAAGCGAAAAGGGAACCATCATCTATCCGGGCCTGGATGGTGGCGCCGAATGGGGTGGCGCAGCCGTGGATCCCGATGGGATTTTATACCTCAACAGTAATGAAATGGCGTGGCGCATCTCTTTGGGACTGTCGCCCGAAAAAGATCAAAACATCAGCATGACCTCGGGACAGAGCCTGTACATTACCAACTGTGCCTCGTGCCATGGCACCGAAAGAAGGGGGAACCCTGCCAGCGGTTTTCCGTCATTGCTGAATATTGGCGGCCGGCGCACGCGCGACGAGGTGTCGAACGTCGTCAAAAATGGTAAAGGAATGATGCCGGCTTTCACAAAGTTCAACGAAAAAGAAACAGATGCCGTAACAGCATTTTTATTCGGCGATGAAAAAGAGGAGCCCGGACTGTCTAAGGAACCAGGGCTCGATAAGCCGGAAAAGACAAAAATGGCATCGTATTCCATCTCCGGATACAGCAAGTTCCTCGATAGCAACGGTTACCCGGCAGTGCGGCCGCCATGGGGCACCTTAAACGCCATCGATTTAAATACCGGTGATTACGTTTGGAAAGTACCCTACGGCGAAACACCCGAACTGGAGGCGAAAGGCATACCGCAAACGGGTTCCGAAAGTTATGGCGGACCCGTGATTACCGCCAGCGGACTGCTTTTCATTGCGGGCACAAAGGATGGATTTTTCAGGGCCTACGATAAAAAGAACGGCAAGCTGCTGTGGAAAACAAAGCTGCCTGCGGCCGGATTCGCCACTCCCAGCACCTACGAGGTGAACGGAAAGCAATACGTGGTGATAGCCTGCGGCGGAACAAAACTGGGCGCACACGGCGGAGACAGTTATATTGCATTTGCATTACCAGACAAATGAGAAGAAGAAATTTTATAAGAAGCGCATCAACGATGATGATCGCGTTGCACGCCGGCGGCCACAAAGGCATGTCGCAACTGTTTGCAAAAAATATTGAAGTGGACGCGCACCTGTGGGTGTATGCAAGCCGGTTCCCGCCAAACTGGGATTGCACACCTATACTCGACGAGGCATTCAGCGAGATCAGCTACGCGGGGTTCAGCGGAATAGAAATTATGGATCCTATCTTAAGGCATGATGATGCGGTTGAGCGATTGCAGGAACTCAGCGCCAAATATTCGCTGCCGGTTTCAGGCAGTTCGTACAGTGCAGATATGTGGAACAGCGGCGAAAAACAGCGCATCATCGACGACATGAACCTTGTGGCAGAAAGATTGCACCGGGCAGGCGGAAAAACGATGGGCCTTACCGTAGGCGATGCGGGGCGAAAGAAAACAGAAGATGAACTCGACGCGCAGGCATCGGTGCTGAAGGAAATTATTACCATCTGCGAAAAGAATGACCTGCAACCAAACATGCACAACCATACTTTCGAAATGGAGCATGACATGCACGATTTTAAGGGAACGATTGAAAGGGTGCCCGAATTAAAACTCGGCCCCGATCTTAACTGGCTGATGCGCGCAAAGATCGACCCGGTGTGGTTCATCAAAACGTATGGCCATAAGATGGTGTACATGCACCTGCGCGACCAGTATGCAAATGGAAAGTGGACAGAAAAGCTCGGCGATGGCGTCACGGACTTCAAAGGCATTGCAAAAGCATTGAAAGCAATTGACTACAATAAAAAGGCTGCCGTTGAGCTGGCCTTCGAATCAAAACCTGTTTACCCGGTGAAAGAAAGCTGGAAGAAAAGCAGGGAATACGTACATAAAGTTTTTGGCTGGTGAACACATACGATGCGATAGTGATCGGTTCCGGAATATCCGGCGGATGGGCCGCGAAGGAACTTTGCGAAAAAGGATTAAAGACACTCGTCCTTGAAAGGGGCCGAAATGTTGAGCACGTCAAAGATTACCCAACGGCAACGAAACGCCCCTGGGAACTGGAACACCGCGACGCACTTACTCTTTCGTTGAAGAAAGAAAATCCTATTGCCGCCAGGTGCTATGCCTTCACCGAGGCCACCCAGCATTTTTTTGTAAAGGACAATGAACATCCCTACATTCAGCAGAAGCCGTTCGACTGGATACGCGGTTACCAGGTGGGCGGCAAGTCGCTGTTGTGGGCAAGGTGGACACAGCGCTGGAGCGACCTGGATTTTGAGGCCAATGCAAAAGAAGGTATTGGGGTCGACTGGCCCATTAGGTATCGCGATATTGCGCCGTGGTATTCTTATGTTGAAAGATTTGTAGGCGTGAGCGGCAACCGCGATGGCATCGAACACCTGCCTGATGGTGAGTTTCTTCCGCCGATGGAAATGAACTGTCTTGAAAAACATCTCAAAGAAAGTATCGAATCGAATTTTGAGGGAAGAAGGCTCATCATTTCGCGTACCGCCAACCTATCGAAAGGATTGAAGGACCGCGGACCGTGCCAGTATCGGAATTTATGTTCAAGAGGGTGCCCGTATGCGGGCTATTTCAGCAGTAATTCGGCCACCCTGCCCGCCGCCCGCGCCACCGGCAACCTCACACTCCTGCCATTTGCTGTTGCTCATTCCATCATTTACGATGAAGACAAACAGCGCGCAAAGGGCGTACGTGTTATCAATGCTGAAACCGGTGAGGCAACGGAATATTTTGCCAGGATCATTTTCGTAAATGCCGGAACCATCAACAGCACCCTGCTGCTGATGAATTCAAAAAGCGCGAGATTTCCCAACGGAATGGGCAACGACAGCGGGGCACTGGGACATTACCTGATGGACCACAACTACCGCGGACGTGTAAGCGGCGAATACGATGGATATGCCGATCAATATTATTTTGGCAGAAGGCCCACGGGCGTGTACATACCGAGATTCAGGAACGTGGGAAAGGATGTACAGGGCGCATTTAAAAGAGGATATGCCTATGCATGCGGTGGCTCGAGGGGCAGGGGCAACGGCACTGACAATTCAATTGGCGCCGCGTTTAAGGAGGCGCTGTCGGAAGCGGGCAACTGGGGCATGTGGATGACCGGAATGGGCGAATGTCTTCCCTATTATGAAAATAAAATATCGCTCTCAACAACGAAGACCGATAAATGGGGCATGCCCCTGATCGAGATAGATTGCGAATACAAAGAGAATGAAGTGAACATGCTGAAAGATCTTCTCAACAGTGGCGCCGAAATGCTCGACAAGGCCGGGTTCAAAAATATCGAGTCGATCGATACCGAACAGGCGCCGGGTCTGGGCATTCATGAAATGGGCACGGCCAGGATGGGCAGGGATCCGAAAACATCGGTGCTCAACGGCCACAACCAGGTATGGGGAGCAAACAATGTATTTGTTACCGATGGCGCGTGCATGGCGTCTAGCGCTTGTCAAAACCCTTCCATCACTTACATGGCGCTTACCGCCCGGGCAACCGATTTTGCTGTGGACGAATTAAAGAAGAGAAATTTGTAGCATGATTTTTTCTTTTAAAAGAGAAATTAAATAATCCCCGATGCGCCTCAAACTGTTATGGCTGGTCCTGTTTTTATCTCCACTGTTCCTGCACGCACAGAAGCGTGAACCCGTCAACGTTATTTTCGATTCCGACATGGGCCCCGATTATGATGACGTGGGCGCCATCACCTTATTGCACGCTTTTGCCGACAGCGGCAGGGCAAACATCCTGGCCACCATTGCCAGCACAAAATACGAAGGTGTTGCCGCCGTGTTCAGCGTTCTGAACACTTACTTTAACCGGCCGGATGTTCCCATCGCTGTGCCAAAAGGCGATGCAATAGAAGAAAAAGACTTTCAACATTGGACCGATACTTTACGGGCGAATTATGAACATTCCGTCAATTCGAATGATGAAGTTGCGGATGCGGTTGATCTCTACCGCAAACTGCTGGCGAGCCAGCCCGATACCAGCGTAACGATCATCACCGTTGGCTTTCTCACCAATATTGCGAATTTGCTGAAATCGGAGGCCGATGATTATTCTCCGCTGAATGGGGAACAGCTTGTCAAAAAGAAAGTGAAAAAGATGGTATCGATGGCGGGCAAATTTCCTTCCGGATCAGAGTTCAACGTGGCAGAAGACGCTGAAGCTTCCCGGTACGCCTTCAGCCATTGGAACCGGCCGCTCATCTTCAGTGGTTTCGAAATAGGCGAAAAGATATTGGCGGGATTGCCGCTGATCAATAACGAAGAGATTCAGGGCAGCCCCGTTAAAGATGTGTTTCGGATTAGCATCAACATGCGCGACGAAGACAAAAACGGAAGAAAGAGCTGGGACCAAACGGCGGTATTGGTGGCGATAGCGGGCCATGAGCCTTATTATACATTGAAGGCAGGGCATATCGCGGTAGATGCCAAAGGGCATAACACGTGGTCAACGAAAAATAAGGGTCAGTACTATCTCGTGTCAAAAACTTCTCCGAGCGTTGTTGAAAAAGTGATCAACGAGATGATGATGCACCAGCCGGTGAATAATACGAGGCAGCAATGAGTGAACAAATCATTGGTATCGTCGCCGGCATTTTCACCGCGGTTTCGCTGTTGCCGCAGTTGATCAAAATTATCAGGGAAAAAAAGGCGAAAGACATTTCTTACGGAATGCTCATCGTGTTGTTGATCGGCCTCGGTTGCTGGGTTTGGTATGGTATTCTTCGCACGGATTTTCCTATCATCGTCACCAACAGTTTTTCTTTTGTCATCAATTCACTGATGATTGTATTTACCATTAAATACAAGGAGAAACCTGTTAAAGATAGCTGAGCCACCAGCTCCGGTTGTTCCTGAATTTATAGTTCGCGTACCATCGGCACACCGGGTACAGCGCAATAACGATACAGATCCAAACCAGGTACACAATACCCAGATCATACCCTTCGCCTGCCGCCACGAACCTGAAGGGAGAGCCCTGCAGGCCACTCATACCTTCTTCGAAGCTGTGCCCACGCAATAAAAAGAAAACGGCGCTGACGGTATGGATAAGGTAGAAGTGAATGATGTAATAGAATAATGGAACCCTTCCATATACAGAGATCATTTCGGTTAACTTATTTTTTGTTTGCCCGAACAAACCGAGAAGGATAAGTGAGGGCCCGATCGTCATGCACAGATACAACAGCGAAGGCGGATATTTTTGCGTGTTAATGAAAGAAAAGATCGTGTACAGTGGGCTTTTCTGTGGCGACCAGTGAAGCGGATCGCCGTAAACATCCCACCATCTCAGTACAACGAATAACACTGTGAGTGCGGCGCCGAGATAGAAGGTTCGCTTGTTGCGGTTTTCCACGTGCGACGAATAAAATCTTCCAAAGCAATAACCCAGGATCATTACGCCCGTCCACGGCAGGAAGGGATAGAAGACAAGCAGGAGGTGGTCTGAAGTTAAGCGAAGTGTATCCTGGCGGTGCAGTATCGTGTACCATGCAGGGAAATCCGTTCGCGATGATTCGTAAAAATCGAGGAGGTTGTGGCCACCCACGATAATGATTCCTGTGGCAAGGATAACGCTGAAGGGCAGCCGGATCAACTGCGAAAGGATAACCATGCTGATGCCGATGGCCCAGATCACCTGCAATACAAAAAAGTTGAAGGTGATGTCGAACGAGATGCCGAGCGTCACGACGGTCAACTCGAGCAGGATGAGCCAAATGCCGCGCGAAAGTAAAAAAGAGCTCAGTTCTTTGCGCGGTTTTCTAAGGCTTTGCAAATAGGCCGAAGTTCCCGAAAGGAAAACAAACACAGGGGCGCAGAAATGCGTGATCCATCGTGTCAAAAATAATTGGGGGCTTGCCGTTTGCAGGTCGAGGGCATTTCCGGTAAAAGCTTCAATGTGAAAAAAATCTCTCGTGTGATCAAGCGCCATGACAATCATTACGATGCCACGCAACAGGTCGATGGAGGTGATCCGGTGTTTAAGAGACATTAAATAAATTTGTTATTCAAAGATAATGCCCCCGGCCGGATAACCAGGCATGAAAGCCAAACAGGTGCTATATTTACCTTCTTAATCTGCTATCATTCATTCATAAAATTAAAGCAACCGATGAACAAAAGGTATTTTATGGCGGCAGCGGCCATTTGCGTTGCCGTTGCCAGCCAGGCGCAGCTCGACGTATCCAAGCAAACCCCCGAATCTTCTGAATTGTGGAACCCGGTACCGCGTGTGGTAACGCCGGGCAATTCTTCTGTTAATGCCGCTCCGTCCACGGCTCCGTCCGATGCCATCGTATTATTTGATGGAAAGGATCTTTCCCGGTGGAAATCGTCTAACACCAATGGCGGCGCCGCCCAATGGACCGTTGAAAATGGTTTTTTCTCTGTTAAACCCGGTACCGGTGATATAGAAACGAAGGATCATTTCGAAAATTACCAGCTTCATATAGAATTCCGCACGCCGGCGAAAGTTGAAGGCAAAGGACAGGGCAGAGGCAATAGCGGCATTTTTATGCAGGGAGTATACGAACTGCAGGTGCTCGACAGCTACGACAACCCCACTTATTCAAACGGGCAGGCAGGTTCGATCTATAAAAGATCAATGCCCCTCGTCAATGTTTCGAAAAAGCCGGGTGAATGGCAAACGTACGACGTTATCTACACCGCACCGAAGTTCAACAAAGACGGAATGGTGCTGGTACCCGCGTATATAACGGTGTTGCACAACGGGGTGCTCATACAGAACCATACTGCCATTGTGGGTACCACACCGTACATTGGTGCGCCCCAGTATCAGGTTCACGGAAAGGGCCCGATAAAGCTGCAGGATCATCACAATACCACCAGTTTCCGGAACATATGGATCAGGGACCTGTGAAAAGAAAGTTGGTGTTCAGCCGTGGCAGTACACAAAAAAACCCCGCAGTGCGGGGTCATGAAAAGCAATCGTAGTTAACACGAGGTTAAATTAGGCAAAATTATTAAAACAAAAAAAGCCCGCTGTGGAAACAGCGGGCGGCTAACGATTGCTTGCCATTTAGAAAAATAAGTGATATTAAATATAATATTTTTATTAA
>CBIGXK010000025.1:0-21211 GCA_966193805.1 uncultured bacterium
TTCCATAAAAAGTTACTTGCAAAGGCCTTTCGCCGGCAACATTGCAAGCCTGAAGAAAGGGCTTTAACTTTTAAGTTTTAATCTTTCTTCCCCACCCTGTACAAGATCCATCCCATCATCAAAAAGAAAATAACACCCAGCACATAATACCCACTCTCTCCAATAAGATGCAGGAGCCCCTCCTCCATGTTCACCGCGGCTAAAAACCTTGAGCCTGCATCAGATCCTGCAAGGAAAGCGATCAGCACGCCGGCAACCGCACCACCCGCAACCAAACCCGTCGCGAATAAATTTCCCTTCCCGAGCTCTTCTTCTTCAACATCAACAACCGTCTTTTTCTTCTTCTTCTTCACAAAATCCACAAGTCCTTTCAGCGCACCGCCTGCAAAAATCGGCATCGTCGTCGACAAAGGCAGGTAGGCGCCCACGGCAAAGCTCAGCGATTTTACACCACACAGCTCCATCACAATGGCCATAAATACGCCCACGAATACATATTGCCAATCCAGGTTCTGCGATAAAATACCTTTGATCAGGGTGGCCATCAGCGTGGCCTGGGGCGCGGGGTATGTTTGGGTCCCTATCGCATGGGTAATACCCTGCTGCGCCATCTCAAGGGTGGGCCTGTCAAGAAACCTGATGGTAAAGCCTATCACTACAGAAGAAACAATGGCGCCGATAAACAGGGCGATTTGCTGGTTGCGCGGCGTGGCGCCCACAATGTACCCGCTTTTGAGGTCCTGCGAAGTGGCGCCGGCATTGGCCGCCGCGATGCACACCATGCCGCCCACAACAAGCACCAGCGGCTCATACACCTGGCCGGTCCAGCCCACCGTAATAAAAATGAGACTCGTGCCCATCACTGTTGCGATGGTCATGCCGCTTACGGGGCTATTCGACGAACCGATGAGTCCCACGATCCTTGAAGCCACCGTAACGAACAGCGCGCCGAATAAAACGACGAGTATGCCGATGAGTATTTTTTGAAAAATGGAATCGCCCGGCACCTGCGGCAGCAAAGTGATGAGCACCACCAGCGCCAGACTGCCGAATCCCACGACCTTAATATTTAAATCGCGCTCGGTTCTGATTGCCTTTGGCGCACCCTGGTCGGTTGCCTGTTTCACCGAACTGATGCTGTCTCTCACCGAACTTACAATGGTGGGAATTGTTTTGGCCAGGGTGATAATTCCTCCGGCGGCCACGGCCCCCGCGCCCACCTGGCGTATGAAAGCATAGTATAATGCAGATGAATAATCTGCAAACGTGTGTGTTTGCGGGTTCCATAGTCCTTGTCCGCCCGCTTTCGAAATGTCGTCGAGGTAACCGAGTTTTACGAGTTGCAATGCTATGGTATCGGGCGGCACCAGCGTTGCCAGCAGCGGTATCAGCACCAGCCAGCTCAGTACGCCGCCGGCTACGAGTATACCCGCGATGCGCGGACCAATGATATAGCCAACGCCCAGGTATTCCGGTGTTATCTCACCACTGAATTTTGCCGAGGGAAAAAATTTGTTGGTTTGCCGCGTAATGTAAACGGGCGCCTCTGCAATGATGTGCAGCACTTTTTGAAAAATGGCGTACACGAGTGCCACGCCCAGTCCCCAGAAAGCTGTTCTCGCGAAGTCGCCGCCTTTTTCTCCTGCTTTCAGTACGTCGCCGCATGCGGTGCCTTCGGGGTACGGGAGGTTGCCGTGTTCGTTGACGATCAGCGATTTTCTAAGCGGGATCATCAGCAGTGTGCCGAGCAGGCCGCCGATAATGGCCAGTATGAGAATGGTGACATAATTAAAATATTCTGCGCTGCTGTCGGATGATAGAAAGAGAAAACCCGGAAGGGTGAACACAACGCCTGCCGCGATGCTTTCGCCGGCGCTGCCGGTGGTTTGGATGATATTATTTTCGAGGATGGTTGTTTTGAAAAACCTTCTTCCCAGGGTGATGGCAATAACCGCGATGGGGATGCTTGCGCTGACGGTTAAACCCGCTTTTAGCGCGAGATAAACGGTCGCCGCGCCGAATATCACGCCAAACAGGCAGCCGAGGAGGATGGATTTTACAGTTAGTTCCCGGATATTTTGCTCCGGACCAATGAAGGGCTGGAATTTCTTGGGTGCCATAGCAATCATTATTTGTTAGTCATCCGAAGCGGTTGCTTCAACTACCACCTTATTGAGTTTCTTTGTTAGCGGGAACAAAATAAGTCCGGCAACAATAGCAGCTATTGCGCTGATCGCAAAAAAGACCGCTTTGTTGTCGAAAGTGTCCCAAAAACCGGCTAAAATTCCGGATATCTTGCCCCCCAGTGAAGTGGTGAGCAGCCATCCACCCATCATAAGGGCGGTAAATCTTTTTGGCGACACTTTGGAGACTAACGAAAGTCCTATGGGGCTCATAAAGAGCTCACTGACGGTAAACACACCATAACTGGCGAAGATCCATGCGGAGGATACCTTATTCTGATAAATATCAGTAGACAGTGCGGCGGCAACCATAACAAGCGAGGAAAGCCCAGCAATGATCACTCCCCACGCCATCTTACCGGGCGTGGAAGGCTCTTTTCGTCTTGAGCGGAGCCACCCGAACAATCCAACGATGATTGGCGTCAATACGATAATCCAGAATGGATTGATGGACTGATAAATTTCCGTTGACACCAGTTTGAGATTTTCGCCCTGTTGCGGCCATTGTTCTTTCGGCAGATTTCTTAGATAGGGGTCAACGCCTGTTTCTATTTTGACTTTTCCATCGGGATCGGTCTGAACCCTGAATTGTTCATCAATAACCTGCACCTGCTGTTCATTTGCCGTTACTGTTTGCATCAGGCCAAACGGTTTCAATGCGCCTTCAACTGCGGGCGGCATTTGCCGGTCGGTGTACGTTTCGGCCCAAATAGTGAGAGCCGTTGAGTTTTGATTGTAGATGTTCCAGAAGATAATGGCAACGGCAAACAGGGTGAGCAAAGTGCCCAGCCTGGCCCGGTCGAAGCCTTTTGCGCGTAACCACAGGGAAACATAGAAGATGACAATAGGGATACAGGCGAATATGAATGCATCGTTCGAATCGGAACCGATAAGGTTACCAGGTATAAACCATCCTATCACGCCGGCAATTGCGGCGGGCAAAAACACGTAGCCAAATATTTTGGATATCGGCATGTCATCCGGCTGCTGTGGCTTAATAACATCGGCATGCTTTACCCATCTTTTTCCAAATGCAAACCACAAAATTCCGAGAAGCATGCCAAACCCCGCTGCGGCAAATGCCGAACCCCATGAGTAGTTGTTTCTAAGAAAAGCGGCAACAAAATTGCAGGCAAAAGCGCCTATATTGATGCCCATGTAGAATATGTTATAGGCAGCATCCTTTTTTGGTTTTAGCTCCTCTTTGTTATACATGTTTCCCAGGAGGGTGCTGATGTTCGGCTTAAAAAAACCATTGCCGATAATGATGAGGAACAGGGCGCCATAAAGAAGTGTGTCGCTTCCGGGCACTGCTAGCAAAAAATAGCCAATGCACATCAGGCATCCGCCAATAAATATACTTTTCGAGTAACCGAGGTACCGGTCGGCGATCAGGCCACCGATGAAAGGGGTAAGATAAACGAGGGCAACGTAGGTTCCAACAATATCAATAGAGGTGATCGTGTCAAAACCGCGGCCTCCATTAGCTGTTGTGTCTGAAAGATAAAGGAACAGTATTCCAATCATCAGGTAGTAACCGAACCGTTCCCACATTTCAGTAAAAAAAAGAACATAAAGCCCACGGGGGTGCTTTGCTTTTTGTTGTGATCCCTGCATGTAAAAGTTTTTGTGAGGTAAGCTATTAATGGCGTAAAGTAATGATAAATTCTATTTTGCCTGCCGCACGTCGAATTTTATTGGAGAATCCACCATGGAATCACGAAATTTGCCGCTTGTAAAATCCCCAACTCGATATGAACCTTTTACTATTAGGCAGCGGTGGCAGAGAGCATGCGATAGCATGGAAAATCACGAAAAGCCCCCTGTGCAAAAAACTATTCATTGCCCCGGGAAACGCAGGCACCGCACAATGCGGCACCAACGTCGAGATGAACGTCACCGACTTTGACGCCATCAAAAAGTTTTGCGTCAACCAGGAGATCGACATGGTGATCGTAGGACCCGAAGAACCGCTGGTAAAAGGAATCGCCGACGTTTTTCTCGCCGACAATACAGTGAATCACATTCCCGTCATCGGACCCTCCGCCGAAGGCGCACAACTCGAAGGCAGCAAGTCGTTCGCCAAGCAATTCATGGAGCGCCATAACATCCCCACGGCAACCTACCGCGAATTCGACACCGATAATTTTAGTGAAGGCATTCCTTACCTGCAGGCCCATCCGCTGCCCATCGTGCTCAAAGCCGACGGTCTCGCAGCCGGCAAGGGGGTAATGATCTGCCAGTCGTACGTTGAAGCGATGAGCGAATACGAACTAATGATCAACCAAAGCAAATTCGGCGAGGCAAGCCGGAAAGTGGTGGTCGAAGAGTTTCTTGATGGCATCGAGATGAGCGTTTTCGTGCTCACCGACGGCAATAACCATATCGTACTTCCCGCAGCTAAAGATTACAAGCGGGTGAATGAAGGCGACAAAGGACCGAATACCGGTGGCATGGGCGCCATCAGCCCCGTGCCATTTGCCGACGACGGATTCATGAAGAAGGTGAACGACAGGATCATCATCCCAACGGTCGAAGGGTTGAAGAAAGACAGGATAGACTACAAGGGTTTCATCTTCATCGGGATCATCAAGGTGAAAGATGAGCCAATGGTGATCGAATATAACTGCCGCCTGGGCGATCCCGAAACAGAGGTAGTGCTGCCGAGGCTCAGGAACGATCTGGTGGAGCTGTTCGTAGCCACCGCCAACCAGAAGCTTTCAGATACCAGCGTAGACGAGGATCCGCGCGTTGCCTGCACGGTGGTGGCGGTAAGCGGCGGTTACCCGGGAACATACGAAAAGGGATTTCCGATATCCGGGCTCGACTTCAGGGTGCCGGGAACCCAGATCTTTCATGCGGGCACAACCGAGAAGGAGGGGCAGACGGTCACGAGCGGAGGGCGCGTGCTGTGCGTGACCTCATTTGGCGAATCCATAGAAGAAGCATCCGAGAGTGCAGTCGAAGTGATGGGCGAAATTGACTTCGACGGCATGTACTATCGTCGCGACATTGGCTATGAATTCAAGTAAAGAAAATCAAGGTTTCAGAGGGTTTAAAATAATAAAAGGAAGCATTTCTAGTTTATATTGAAAGTCATAGGTTTACTTTGCTAGTTCGGATTATTTCCGGCAATTTTGCAGGCGTTAAGCCTTTTTTTAAAATCTGACCTTGATAAAATGGGATTATTCAATTTTCTAACACAGGAAATCGCGATGGATCTGGGTACCGCGAATACCCTTATCATTCATAATGAAGAGATTGTTGTTAACGAACCAAGTATTGTAGCCCTGGATAGAAACAATCCCAAAACAGTGCTCGCCGTAGGAAAAAGGGCGCTGATGATGCACGAAAAAACACACGAAAGCATAAGGACGGTCAGACCATTGAAAGACGGCGTAATTGCCGACTTCAATGCAGCCGAGCTCATGATCAGGGAGATGATCAAAATGATCTACCCTAAAAAACCATTGTTCCCGCCGAGCTGGAGGATGATGATCTGCATTCCCAGCAGCATTACAGAGGTGGAGAAAAGAGCGGTGCGCGACAGTGCCGAACAGGCCGGCGCAAAAGAAGTTTACCTGCTCCATGAACCCATGGCAGCAGCGCTGGGTATCGGCATCGACGTTGAGGAACCCGTCGGAAACATGATCATCGACATTGGCGGCGGAACAACGGGCATAACAGTGATCGCCCTCGCAGGTATCGTATGCGATCAGTCGATACGCATCGCCGGCGATGAGTTCACTGCCGACATCATGGAAGCATTGAGAAGATATCACAGCCTGCTGATCGGTGAGAGAACGGCAGAACAAATAAAGATAAATATCGGGGCGGCGATGAAGGACCTTGAAACGGCTCCCGAAGATATGCCGGTAAACGGCCGCGACCTGGTGACGGGTATTCCCAAGCAAATCATGGTAAGCTACCAGGAAGTTGCGGAGGCGCTCGACAAAAGCATCTTCAAGATTGAAGAAGCCATTTTAAAGGCATTGGAAATGACACCTCCCGAACTGGCAGGTGATATTTACCGCAGGGGACTTTACCTTACAGGAGGTGGCGCCCTGCTGCGCGGACTGGACAAACGATTGAGTCAAAAAATAAAACTTCCTGTTCATGTGGCCGACGATCCGCTGAAAAGCGTTGTGCGTGGAACAGGGCTTGCCCTCAAGCATTATGACCGTTATCCGTTTGTGATGCGGTAATGCTTACATTCAAAACACTCAACCACTGTGCGTAATATATTTCTCTTCATCAGAAGGTATTTCAATTTTCTCTTCTTCCTGGTGTTGCAGATCATTGCCCTTTCCTTCCTGGTGAGGTACAACAAGTTTCATGAAGCGGCATTCATGGGCGTTGCCAACGAACTAACGGGACGTGTCAGCTCCAAATACAGCAACGTTCAGTATTATTTCCATCTTAAAAAAACAAACGAAGCGCTGGCAGCACAAAACGAACAACTGCTCAATGAGCTGCGCTCAAATTACCAGGGGGCAGATTCTCTTAGTCAAATCGTTGTCGATACCGCAAACAAAGACACGCTCGGCGCATACCGCAGATACGTTTGGCGCAGTGCGCGGGTGGTCAACAATTCGGTGGGCCTTCAGAATAACTATATCACCATACACCGCGGCGAGAAGCAAGGCGTCAGACAAGACATGGGCGTAGTGAGCGCAAACGGTATCGTGGGTATGGTGGTGAACACCAGCGAAAACTTTGCAGTAGTCATGTCGATGCTCAACAGGCAAAGCAGTGTGAGCGCAAAGCTGAAGAATTCACGGGAGGTGGGAAAAGTGCAGTGGGATGGCAAGTCGCCGAACTATCTGACGATGATCAACATACCGAAAAACATTCGTGTGGTGCAGGGTGATTCAATTGTAACAAGCGGTTATTCACTGAGCTTTCCGCCAGACATCCTGATAGGAACCGTGAGCAATGTTGTAGATGATAGATCGAGTAATTTTTATACGCTCATTATAAAACCCGCCACTAACTTTTACAACCTTGAGTACGTCACCGTAGTGGACAACCTTCAGAAAGACGAGCAGCGAAAACTCGAGGACGCAACAAGAAAGAATCAATGAGCAAGCTGGTGAAAAATATTATCCGTTTTGTGCTGTTCATTTTTGTGCAGGTGTTCGTGCTTTTCCAGGTAACGCCTCTTCACCAGTTCATCGTTCCTTACCTGTATTTCCTCTATATTTTGTGGTTGCCCTTCAATACGCCGAGGATCTCGCTCACTTTTGTGGGCTTCTTCTTCGGATTGTCGCTCGACTATTTCACCAAAACACCCGGGTTGCATGCGGCGCCATGCGCACTGATCGCCTATGTGCGACCCTTTCTTGTCAATATCCTGATACGGCAGGAAGGCGCTGAGCAAAACTACGCGTCGCCATCGGTCACCAGCATGGGACTGGCACCTTACGCCACTTATGTGTTTATTTTAACTTTGATTCACAACGGATATCTTGTATTTTTAGAATGGCTGCAGTTTGGATCGTTTATTTATTTCGTAGGAAAGGTTTTAGCGAGCACCGGAGTCAGTCTGCTACTTATCTTTGTAACAGAAATTCTTTTTTTCAGAAAGGAAAAATTCCGGACCAACACAGCTTAATTCCCAAGATCCATGTCCGTTTTCAACCAGTCCAGAAGTACCATTATTCGCCTGATCTTTCTCGGAGTTTTTTTCATCATCATACTGCAGTTGTTCAACCTCCAGATATTGTCGGGGAAATACAAGCAGTTGGCGATGAACAACGCCGTCTTCAAGAAAGTGGTGTACCCCTACCGCGGTATCATCTACGACAGGAATGGGAAGGCAATACTCAACAACACGATCATGTACGACCTGGTAGTAACACCGGTCGAAGTGAAAAATATCGATACGGCAAGTCTTTGTTTTCTGCTGCAAATCACTCCCGAAGAATTTACGGAGCGCATGCTGGAGGCGCGCATCAAGAATGGCAGGTACCGCCCGTCAATTTTCGAAGACCTGCTGCCGCCGGACATATACGCGAGAATAGACGAAAACATCTGGAAATTTCCGGGCTTCGCACTCGTAGAACGGCCGGTGAGGGTTTACCCTTTCAATGCCGCAGCGCACATCATGGGATATGTAGGCGAGGCGGATTCCAACATTATCAAAAGGTCGCACGGGTTTTACCAGATGGGCGACTACGTGGGTCGAAGCGGGCTCGAGGCGTACTACGAAAGTGTGCTCATGGGGCAGCGGGGTATTCAGAATCTCATTAAAGACAACCGGAACAGGCTGGTGGGCAGCTACGAAAACGGCATTTATGATACGCCGGCAGTAGCGGGCAGGAGCCTGAGTACATATATAGATATAGAAGTGCAGCAGCTTGCCGAAAAGCTCATGAACGGAAAGGTAGGCGCAGCCGTGGCAATCGATCCGCAAACGGGAGGAATCATTGCGATGGCCTCCGGCCCCAGTTACAATCCGAACGACCTTACAGGTCCCAACAAGCAAAAGAATTATTCGCACCTCGTGCTGGATGTGGCGGGTCCGCTCCTCAACCGTGCTGTGCAGGGCAATTATGAACCCGGCTCCACATTCAAACCGCTTGGCGCACTCATAGCGCTCGATGAGGGTATCATCACGGCTTCATATGGCTATCCCTGCAACGGGGCCTACCATGGTTGCAGCCGCGCGGTAAGGTGCACACACAATAGTCCCGGTCACGCCGCCAACCTGCGCCTGGGCATTGCGAATTCCTGCAACTCATATTTTTCGCATATCTATCGCTTAACGGTGGATAATCCGCGTTTCGGTTCAACCAGAAAAGGATACGAACATTGGAAAGAATACCTGAACGCATTTGGTCTTGGTACAAGGATAGGCGTGGATATACCGGGCGAGGACCGCGGCCTGGTGCCCGACACAAGCGTGTACAACAGGGTATACCGCAATTCATGGAACTCGTGTACTAACGTAACGCTCGGCATCGGACAGGATATGATGCAGGCAACGCCGCTCCAGTTGGCTAACGCCATGTGCATTATCGCCAATAAAGGATATTATTACCTGCCGCATTTTGTAAAGAACATTTCTGATGCACAAAAGTCGGATACCCTGTTGAACAGGTTTAAGGTAAAGCATGAGGTGCTCACGCGCATATCGGATCAGGACTATGAGGATGTCATGAGCGGCATGCAGGATGTGGTGGATCATGGAACCGCCAGGCTGGCGATGATACCCGGTATAAACATCTGCGCCAAAACCGGAACGGCTGAGAAATACAGGATCATTGACCGGAAAAGGGTAAAGCTGAAGGATAATTCCATCTTCGTTTGCTTTGCGCCAAGAGAAAATCCGAAAATTGCCGTTGCGGTAATCGTCGAAAATGCAGGATTCGGATCCACCTGGGCCGCGCCGATTGCTTCGCTGATGATGGAAAAATACCTGAACGATACACTGAGGCCGGAACGAGTGAAGGAGATAGACAGGATATCGAAGGCGAACCTTATGCCGGGGTACCTGACGAGGTTGCAATACATTGAAGATTCAACGAGGGCGTTCAAGTGGTTCGAACTCACCAAAGACAGCGACTACATCAAAAAATATCTCGATAAAAGTCTTCGTGTAGAACCCTACCAGGATCCATCTGTTAAGAAAACAGTGTCTGCACCCGTTCCGCACAGGCAACCGGCAAAAAAACCGGGCAGTGACAACTCCGGGGAATTCACTTACATCAACCATTCTCCGTTGATCACAAGGCACAAAGACATTAAAATGACTTCTGCATGAACCAGCGCAACGCTTCTATTTCAAAGGGTGCCGACTGGATCATGATCTGGTTATACATTGCGCTTGTTACGGTGGGTATACTCAGCATTTTTTCGGTGACGTACCGTGAAGGTGAAAATGTACTCGACGGTTTTATCAAGATGCGCACCGACTATGGGAAGCAATTTTTGTTTTTCATCATCTCGCTCGTCATCGGCTTGTTTATCCTGCTCACCGACAGTAAATTTTTCACCGCCACGGCCAACATCGGCTATGCTTTCGGCATCTTCATGCTGCTGCTCGTCTTCCCTTTTCATACTGAAGTGAAGGGCACGGAATCCATCATACGTTTCGGCAGCTTCAACTTTCAACCGGCCGATGTTTGTAAAATATTCGTGGCGCTCGCGCTGGCAAAATACCTGTCAAGGGTGGAAACCGATTTTGCGAGGCCGCGTTCGCAGCTCATCGCTTCGGGAATAGTACTGCTGCCGGCCCTGCTGGCCATTGCGCAGAAGGAAACCGGCCTGGCATTGGTATTCTTTGCATTTTTCCTGGTGATGTTCAGGGAGGGCCTGCCCGCTGTTTACCTGGTGGTGGGTTTTTCTTTTGCTGCACTTGTTGTGGCCACCCTGATCGTTGAGAAAAACACGCTGGCGCTGACGCTTACAGCTATCGCCGGCCTCGCCGTTTTCCTGCAGCGCAAGCAGGTGAGAAAACGCAGGCAACGGCTGGTTACCATCCTCCTCATTTGGCTCGTTTGCGTGGGCGTGCAACGCTTTGCCGTTCCCTTTCTGTTCACCCATGTGTTGCAAAAGCACCAGGTAGAGCGAATATTTTCACTGATAGGAAGAGAAAATCCCTACGCGGCCATCAACCTGGTGGAAGGCGAGGAATCGGCTCCCCGCTCGAGGGATACCGATTATAATGTACGGCAGAGCAAGATCGCGATAGGCAGTGGTGGCTTAGCCGGGCGTGGTTTCCTGAAGGGCACGCAAACCCGTTTCGACTTTGTGCCCGAGCAGCGTACCGATTTCATTTTCTGCACCATCGGCGAAGGCTTTGGCTTTATCGGCAGCTTTATCTTTCTTTCGCTTTATCTTATTTTATTGTTGCGGATAGTGAGTGTTGCCGAACGGCAGCGAAGCGTATTCAGCCGTTGCTACGCTTACGGGGTGGCGTCGGTCTTCTTCTTTCATATCGCTATCAACATCTGCATGACGATTGGGCTCGCGCCGGTCATCGGCATCCCCCTTCCGTTCATCAGCTATGGCGGCACATCGCTGGTCACCTTTTCGATCATGCTGGCCATCCTCATACGGCTGGATGCCGACAGGCAAATGGTGCTTAGGTAGTTGGTCAAAATTCACTTTCTTTGCAGCACCAAAAAACACCCATGTTAAAAGATATTCAGTCCACAGGCCAGAAAGACACCCGCAGCGGTTTTGGTGACGGCATTGTTGAAGCGGCAAGAAAAAATTCGAATATTGTTGCGCTGACGGCCGACCTCGCCGGATCCATGAAACTCAACCAGTTCATCAAGGAATTTCCGGAAAGATATTTCCAGGTAGGTATTGCCGAAGCCAACATGATCGGCATTGCCGCCGGACTTACCATCGGTGGAAAAATTCCTTTCACCACCACCTTTGCCAACTTCTCAACGGGCCGCGTGTACGACCAGATCCGGCAGTCTGTTGCGTATTCAGGAAAAAACGTAAAGATATGCGCCTCTCACGCCGGGGTCACCCTCGGGGAAGATGGCGCCACGCACCAGATTCTCGAAGATATCGGCATGATGAAAATGCTGCCGGGCATGACCGTGGTGGTGCCGTGCGATTATAACCAGACAAAACTCGCCACCCTTGCAGTGGCCGATTACAAGGGGCCCGTTTACCTGCGTTTCGGCAGACCCAGTTGGCCGATTTTTACATCAGCAACCGAGCCATTCGTTATTGGGAAGGCGCAGAAATTTTCAGAAGGAAAAGATGTGTCCATTTTCGCTTGCGGCCACATGGTGTGGAAGGCGATAGAGGCAGGAAAGATTTTGGAAGAAAAGGGAATACAGGCAGAAATCATCAACATACATACCATTAAGCCGCTCGATAGCGAAGCGATAATTGCCTCGATAAGAAAAACGAAATGTGCGGTTACTGTGGAGGAGCATAATATCCTCGGCGGTTTGGGCGATTCAGTGGCTCACGTGGCCGGCGCGTCTTTTCCCATACCTATCGAATACGTGGGTACGAAAGATACGTTTGGAGAAAGCGGCACGCCAAACCAACTCCTCGCGAAGTATGGACTCGACACACCTAACATTATTGATGCTGTGGAGAAGGTGATGGCGAGGAAAAGTTAAAAGTTAAAACCATTGTCGATTGTCGATTGTCCACCCCCGGCGCTTCGCGCCACCCCCGCCAGCGGGGGATACTCTCCCGTTTGCCGTCTCCCGTCTCCCGTTCGCCTATTTCCTATTCACCACTGCCGACTTGATATCATGATAAAATAAAAACGTCCAGTGCTCCCTGGTGCCCACCATTGGCGACGAAGCTCCATGCATTTTTTCCCGTCGTAATCGTATTTCGCCACGTAGCGGCTCTTCATCTGTCCGTATTGCGGCGCATCATCGCCACCAAAGAAAATTGTTTTTCCTTCGACAACAATGCGGAACACCTGATGAAATTTGCTGTGGGCCGACGTGAGCTCATAGTGGATGTAATTATCTATAGTGCCATTGCCGTTGAGCAGCTCTACCTGCGGTGAGCCATCAAGACAGTATAAATCTTCCTTAATATAAGAAGCTGTTGTGTCGGCGAGTGCAGAGGCGAGCTCCTGCTGCTGGATGTAGTATTTTGCCGACGGAAAACTCAGCTTTGTATTGCCCGCCTCATCTGTGCAGCAAACGCCGCCCGAATGATCCTTGTGCAGGTGGCTCATTAATACCTTTGTAACTTCTGATGGGTTGATGCCATTGTCCATCAGGTTTTGGTGTATCTGCAAAACATTCCTGTCGTTGGTAAAGCCGAGGCCGGCATCCAGCAACAGAATATCGTTGTCTGTGATGATCAGGAATGGCTGTACCTCAACGAGCAGGCTGCCTGTTGATCTTTCCCGGATGTCGTCTTTATTTTCATCGAAAGGAACAAAAACCTTTGTCTTATCTATCGTAAAGGAACCTTCGCTAAGCGGGATGATTTTCATTTTTTAACATGGGTTAGTTAATGGGCAATGGGCAATGGGCAATGGGCAAACGGGAGACGGGAGACGGGAGAGGGTTTTAAGTTTTAACCGAAGGGCAATTGTCAATTCAAATCCACCGGCCGGCTCTGGAAAAATTTTTCGTCCACTTTTAAACGCTGCTCCCATTTCCATGCGGTGGACATCATATCGCCGAGCGAATACTTCGTCTGCCAGTTCAACTGCGTACGTGCGTAATCGTTATTGGCATAGATCGCCACAACATCACCCGGGCGGCGCGGGCCGATCACATAATTCAGCTTCTGCCCGGTAACCTTTTCAAATGTCTTTATCGCCTCAAGAACAGTGACCCCATTGCCCGTACCGAGATTGAACACCTCGCAGCGTTTGGATGTTTTGCCATCTACGAGGAACTGCACCGCCAGCGTGTGCGCATGCGCGATGTCGCACACATGTATAAAATCACGAACGCATGAGCCGTCTCTCGTTGGATAATCGTCGCCGAAAACCGTAACCTGCGGCAATTTACCGATGGCCGTTTGTGTGATGACAGGCACCAGGTTGGAAGGTTTGCCGATAGGCAGCTCACCGATCATTGCAGAAGGATGGGCGCCCACGGGGTTGAAATATCGCAGCAGGATGCTTTGTGAAGGATTTGCTTTCGAAAATTCGTTGATGATCTGTTCGCCCATCTGTTTGGTGTATCCATACGGCGACTCGGCAGGTTTGGGCGGCGTCGATTCGGTAACCGGTATCACGTCGGGGTTGCCGTAAACGGTGCACGAAGAAGAAAATACAAAATAGGGGATGTTGAACTCCTGCACGCATTTCAGCAGGTTGATCAGCGAAACCAGGTTGTTCTCGAAATACATCAACGGCTGTTCCACGGATTCACCTACCGCTTTGTAGGCAGCGAAGTGGATGATCGCTTCGATATCTTCGTTCTCCTGGAAGATGGCGAAGGTGTCATCGAAATTGCAGAGATCAACCTTATAGTTCTTGATCTTTTTGCCCGTGATCTTTTCTATTCCTTCCAAAATTCTGGCGGATGACCTCGAATTGTTATCAACGGATATCACTTCGAATCCATTTTCGACCAGGTCAACAATGGTGTGCGAGCCAATATACCCACATCCGCCAGTAACCAGAATTTTCTTCATCGTTATAATATTATAATTATTTGCAATTGTTTATCATTAACGTTCGTTGGCCACCCTTTTCAGGTATTCTCCGTAACCGCTTTTCAGCAGTGGTTGGGCCATTAAAATGAGCTGATCTTTCGTTATGAATCCTTTCCTGTACGCGATTTCCTCGATGCAGGCGATCTTGATGCCCTGGCGCTGTTCAATAACCTGAACGAACTGGCTGGCCTGCATCAGCGAATCGAAAGTGCCCGTGTCGAGCCAGGCCGTTCCCCTGTCGAGGATGGACACTTTTAACCTGCCCCTGCGAAGGTATTCTTTATTTACGTCGGTTATTTCATACTCGCCACGGGCGCTGGGTTTCAACGCTTTTGCAATGGGAACCACTTCATTATCATAAAAGTAAATGCCCGGCACGGCGTAGTCGCTTTTGGGCTCTTTGGGTTTTTCTTCTATCGAAATAGCCATGTCGTTGTCGTCGAATTCAACCACGCCATATCTTTCCGGATCACTTACCTGGTAGGCATACACGATGCCTCCGTCGGGGTGGGTATTTTTTGCGAGTTTCTCACCCAGCCCGGCCCCGTAAAATATATTGTCACCCAGCACAAGCGCCACGCTGTCTTTCCCGATAAATTCTTCTCCAATCACGAAAGCCTGCGCGAGTCCGTTGGGCTCCTTCTGTTCGGCATACGAAAACCGAAGTCCAAGCTGCGAGCCATCTCCCAACAACCGCTTGAATTGTGGCAGGTCGTGGGGAGTGGAAATGATGAGGATCTCATGGATGCCGGCAAGGAGGAGCGTGGAAAGCGGGTAATAGATCATTGGTTTATCATACACCGGCATGATCTGTTTACTGATCGCATAGGTGATGGGATGTAGCCTCGTACCTGATCCTCCTGCCAAAATAATTCCTTTCATCAGCGTATACAACTTTTAATGCCCCGGTTAAGTATAAGCTGCCAAAGTAATAAGAAACCCTTAGAAAATAAAGTTAGAAAATCAGTTTCCCGATGTAATAGACCATTGCCGCGAGCAAGGCGCTGACGGGAATCGTCAAAATCCACGCCCACAGCAGGTTGATGGTGACGCCCCAGCGCACTGCCGACAAGCGTTTGGTTGCGCCCACCCCGATAATGGCGCCCGTAATGGTATGCGTGGTGGAAACAGGGATGCCCAGGTGCTCCGTTATATATAATGTAGCGGCGCCGGCGGTTTCCGCGCTCACGCCTTCGAGAGGTGTAACCTTTGTGATGCGGCTGCCCATCGTCTTCACGATCTTCCATCCTCCGCTCATCGTACCGATGGCAATCGCCGAAAAGCTGGCTATCGGCACCCACGTATTTTGCGAAACAAATTCATTAAACGACATTTCTACGCCGTGTTGTTTCTGGTAAAAGATCATGGCAGCGCCAATGATACCCATTACTTTTTGGGCATCATTTCCGCCGTGCGCGAGGCTTAACATGGCGGATGACAGCAGTTGCAGTCGCCGGAACCAACTGTCTGCCCGATACGGGTTCGCACGCTGGCACAGGTTCACAATGAGCACCGTGATGAGGAAGGCCACGAGCATACCGATAAGGGGAGCCAAAAATATAAATGCCACGGTGGGAAGCACCTTCGCATAGTTGATGACGTCAATATTATTTTCAGACATGGCCCCGGCATGGGCGAGCGCCGCTCCAATGAAGCCGCCGAGCAGGGTGTGGGAGGAGCTGGAGGGTATCCCGAACCACCACGTCAACAGGTTCCAGGCGATGGCCGCCACCAGCCCGGCGAAAATTACACCGAGGGTGATGAATTGTTCGTTGACGGATGAGGCGATGGTGTTGCCGATCTTGAATTCGCCGATGAGGTACTTGGACACAAAAAAGGCGGCAAAGTTGAAGAATGCCGCCCACAACACCGCCTGGAACGGTGTTAGCACTTTGGTGGAAACGATCGTGGCAATGGAATTTGCCGCGTCGTGAAAGCCATTGATATAATCGAAGATCAGCGCAAGCGCTATAATCAATATCAGGAAAGTCATTAAATTAAGCGTATTTGATAATGATCGACTCTATAACGTTTGCTGCGTCCTCGCATTTATCGGTTACGATCTCCATTACCTGGTAGATCTCCCTTTTCTTAATGACCTCTTTGGCGTCGGGCTCCGTTTCAAAAAGTCGTTCGATACTCAGGTCGAAGATGTCGTCGGCCTGATTTTCTATGCTGTTCACTTTTACCAATGCCTCGGTGATCTTTCGCATATCGCGCATGTTTCTAAGTTCGTGTACGGCAAGGCGGATCTGTTCCGACCCCTGTTCGATGAGGTCGGCCATTTTCTGGATGCCCTGGTCGTTCGGATTGACCTTGTAAAAGTTGATTTTTTTTGCAGTGGCGAAGATGTAGTCGCATACATCGTCGAGCGATGTTGCCAGGTAGTGGATGTCTTCGCGGTCGAACGGGGTGATAAAGTTCCGTCCCAATTCCGTGAAGATGTGGTGTGTTAGGTCGTCGTTTACGTGCTCCAGGTCTTCTATCTGCGCGATCAGTCCTGCCCTTTTGTCGAAATCCGGCTCCTTCACAACTTCTTTCAGCACTTTTCCCATTTTTCCCATCGTATCTGCAACCTGTTCAAAAAGCGTGTAGAACACCCTGTCTTTAGGCATGAAGATCTTCATGATCGAATTCAATCCCATCTCTGATTTTTAGTTTGGCCCAAAATTATAGCATAAACCCACGGATAAGGTATTGATTCAAATAGTAATGATTTCTTAACACGAAGTCATTCCCTTTAGATAATTTTGCCAGCTATTTCGGAAAATGAAGGTAATGAAGGTAAGGTTTAGTTTTCACATACTTTTTTGTTTTGTGGTGGGAATGTTGGTGTGGCAACCGGTAAAGGCGCAGTTCCTGGTTGATATGATCGATACTACCTCGACCGTTGAAAAAGGGTTGTGGGCCATCTACCGGGAGAATGACCACCTCCAGATCAGTGGCTACTTTCAGCCGCAGTTCCAGGTGGCCCAGTCGAAGGGTGCAAAAAATTACAGCGGCGGCGATTTTTCCGAGTTTTCCGATAACAGGTTCATGATCAGGAGGGCCCGGATCCGGTTCGACTACGAGCACTTTTCCAAAGACGGTCTGCCGCAGGCGCAGGTGGTGTTCCAGGTGAACGGCAGCGAACGGGGCGTGGTGATCCGCGATTTCTGGGCGAGGGTCTATGAAAACAAGTGGCAGTTGTTCTCTTTCACCACCGGCATGTTCGCCAGGCCATTTGGGTACGAGGTGAACATGAGTTCCAGCGACCGCGAATCGCCCGAGCGCGGACGGATGTCGCAAATACTTATGCGTTCCGAGCGAGACCTCGGCGCGATGGTGTCGCTCGAGCCGCGGAAGAAAAACAGTCCGCTCCGGTGGTTGAAGGTGGATGCAGGCATTTTCAACGGCCAGGGTCTCACGGCAAAGGAAGAATACGACAGTTATAAAGATATCATCGGCCGGATTTCGGTTAAGCCCATCAAAATAACGCCGTCCATTTCTGTCACCGGCGGCGCTTCAATTTTCCAGGGCGGTATGCTGCAGAACACGAAAGACATCTACCGGATGGAGGATAAGCAATTTATCGTTGACTCGTCGCAGCAGAATATCGGGACCAGGGTTCCGCGACGCTATCGCGGAGTGGACGCGCAGGTGACATTCGATAATCCCTGGGGCAAAACCCAGTTGCGGTCCGAATACTGGTGGGGTACGCAAACTGCCAGCGCGTTTGAATCCAACACGCCGGGCGTTGTGCTTGCCGAACCATCCTACATCCGCCAGTTCAACGGCGCCTTCTTTTATCTTGTGCAGGACGTTGTGAACGAAAAACACCAGGTTGTGTTGAGATACGATTTTTATGATCCCAACCGGCTGGTGGATGGAACACAGATTGGCAAACTGAATTCAAATACACATGAAGGCGACGTCAGGTTCAATACCTTCAGTGCCGGCTACCTGCATTATTTTAATGAACACATGAAGCTGATGCTTTGGTACGACTTTATAAAGAACGAGCACACATCCCTGAACGGTTATACCACCGACAGAAAAGACAACATCTTCACCTGCAGGATCCAGTTTGAATTCTGATATTCGCCTGCCATAACAATTCGATAATCTTCGGTTAACAATGCCTTAACAACGTCCTGATAGTTTTGTGCCACAATTAAAACCAAACAATTGTGGTATCAAGGACCGTTTTACTGCTGGCTGCATTTTTCATCTCCTTTATTGTTTCGGGCCAGCAGGTTCAGTTGAACGGCAAAGTGATCAACGCAAAGAACGAACCTTTGCCCGGAGCCACCATCCAGGTTGACGGAGCCGCTGCGCCGGTGGCCGCCAATGTAGATGGACGGTTCACACTTTCGCTGGCTGCCGGTAACAAATATTCCATTCTGGTTACCAGCGTGGGTTACGCGGCAAAATCGGTTGAAGATGTGATGGTCGTTCCGAACCAGGAGAACACGCTCACGGTGGTACTGGAAGAAAATTCCACGCTCTCCGAAGTGGTGATCAAAACTTCTGTGAGAAGGGAAAGCACCAGCGCCCTGATCAATTTTCAACGAAACAATACCGCAGTTTCCAGTGGTATCGCTGCTGATTTCATCAAAAGAACGCCTGATAAAAACACCAGCGAGATACTGAAAAGAGTGAGCGGCACAAGCATACAGAATAATAAATTTGTTGTGGTAAGGGGATTGGGAGACAGGTATAACACCGCTTTCCTGAATGGTGCGCAATTGCCAAGTTCAGAGCCGGATAAAAAAACGTTTTCGTTCGATGTGATCCCGTCGAGCGTTGTTGACAATATAATAGTCAATAAAACAGCGACGCCCGATCTTACGGGCGAGTTTGCCGGCGGGCTCATCCAGGTAACCACGAAGGATGTTCCTTCTCACGATTTTATTACGGTAGGCGCAACATTGGGGTTCAACACCATTTCAACGGGAAAAGATTTTTACAGCAACAGGCGAAGCGCAACCGACTGGACGGGCTTCAGCGATGGAAGAAGAAAATTACCCGCTGGATTTCCCTCTACCAGGCAAGCCTACAACGGCAATGGCGAAAAACCCACCTCGCTCAACCAGAAATTGACCTACAGCAGGTTGTTCCGGGGCGATGTTTACGAACAACGGCGATCCACTGCGGCACCGATTCAAACGTATAACGTTGCATGGGGTTCCGTAAAGCATCTTAAGAATGATGCGAAGTTTGGAAGCATCATTTCTGTGCTGTACAGGAAAAGCATGCTGCAGGCAGATGTTACCCGGCGGTTATACGATGTCAATGGCGTGTCGCAACAGGAATATAGCGACGAACAGAATAAATACGACGTGAATGTTGGAGCGATGGCCAACTTCTCCTACGTGAAAGGGAAGCATAAAATATCATTCAAAAATTTATTCAACCGGTACTATGAGGACAATTATTACTTCCGTTCCGGCCCCAATCCCGATCGTGGCGGATTCGTTAACCTCTGGTCATCGGTGCTCAACCAACGTACATTTTACACAGGGATACTTGAAGGCAACCACCAATTGGGCAACAAGGGCATCAGAGCCTACTGGAACGCCGGGTATGCGCTGAATATTAAATCGCAGCCCGATCTGAGAACCACTGCGTATTTGAAACCCGAAGGCAGCAGCCGGTTACTGTGGGACCAGGACGACAGCCGCCGGTTCTTTTCCGACCTCGCGGACCACGGTTTTTCGGGTGCCGCATCGCTCACCATACCGTTCAGGATACTCGATCAACGTCAATCACTGAAGGTCGGTGGTTCCTCGCTGCTGCGTTTTCGTGATTTTAAATCCAGGATATTCCGGTATGTCGAAGCCTCCGGGTCAAATTTCGATGACAGTTATAACAGTCTGCCCTTCGATAAAATATTCGCCACATCGAATATTGCACCCAATGGATTCGTGATCGACGAGTTCACCAATAACGACGATAAATATTTTGGCATCTCATCTCTCAACGCCGGCTATGCGATGTTTGACAACAAGCTCACCGAAGATCTAAGAGTGATCTGGGGCGCAAGAGTCGAATACTTCGAACAATTTTTGAACACGAAAGACAGGTCGGCAAAAAGAGTGATAGTAAATACTGAAGACTGGAAAGTTCTTCCTTCGATCAATATAAGCTACTCGCTGAATGCCAGTAACATTATCCGGGTGTCTGGTTCGCAAACAGTGTCGCGGCCGGAATTCAGGGAAATTGCACCGTTCCAGTTCTTCGACTATGAATCGAACTATGGTGTAAGAGGTGACATTGGCTTGAAATCAACCGACATTTACAACTTCGATGCGCGGTATGAAATCTATCCCGGCACAGGCGAGGCAATTACCTTCGGCGGCTTCTACAAAAGATTTATCAACCCGATAGAATTCAGGCTGAGCCCGGAAAGTGTGCTTACCCGCCGAAACTATTCTTACAACAATGCAAAGGACGCCGATACGTACGGATTAGAATTCGAGGTCAGGAAAAATCTAAGGTTCCTCGGCGGCGCAGGCATTCTCAGCGACTTTAGCGTGTTCGCCAATTTCACCTACATCTTCTCGCAGGTTCGGTTCAACGATGACTTTGCCGGAAAGGTGGTGTCTGCCGACAGGCCCGTACAGGGGCAGAGCCCTTATCTCATCAATGGCGGATTGCAGTATAATTCTTCATCATCGGGCTGGAACGCCGGCATCCTGTACAACAGGGTGGGTAACCGCCTGGCGCTTGTGGGCTATAGCTCATTGTCGTTCCCCGACATTTACGAAAACCCGCGTGATGTTTTGGATATACAGGTTTCGAAAAAGATCATCAATAAAAAAGGAGAAATAAAGTTGACGGTGAGCGACATCCTGAACCAGGCATTCCTGTACTATGAAAACGTAGATGGTTCGCGCACGTATGATAAAAACGTAGACCGGGTATTCAGT
>CBIGXK010000026.1:0-21143 GCA_966193805.1 uncultured bacterium
AAACAGGGTGGACAGCATCAACAAGTTATTGGAAGAAACGATTAAAGAACTTACGAACAAGGGAGCCACGAATATTTCTATTTTAACCAAAGACGAGCTCGGCCTGGGCTTTGACGCGATGGTGGATGGAATACATCCAACGGACCTTGGTATGCAGCAATATGCAGATGCTTTTGAAAAAAAGGCCAGGGAAATATTTCATGAGCCGGTAGGAGACGTATCGACGACAAAGCCCTGCACGCAAAACCGCGATGCTAACACGTATGACTGGAAAACCAGGCACAGCGAGGTGCTCGCGCTGAACACAGGAAATCCTCCACCGATAATTTTTGTCGGCAATTCGATTACGCATTACTGGGGTGGACAACCCGTTGCGCCGGTGGCTCGCGGAAAAGATTCGTGGAGAAAGTTTATCGAGCCGCACCAGGTACGGAATCTTGGATTTGGATGGGACAGGATAGAAAATGTGCTTTGGCGCGTTTATCATGATGAGATGGATGGATATGCTGCGAAGCAGATCGTTTTTATGATCGGCACCAACAACCTGGACTTTAATACTGATAATGAAATTGTCCAAGGGCTAAAGTTCCTCTTGTCTGCGACGAAGGTCAAACAACCGAAGAGCTCGATCTTGTTGCTGGGAATATATCCCCGCGCGAACCATGAGAAGCGGATCGCGCAGCTTAATGAACACATAGCCGCGCTGGCAAAATCGATTCATGTGCGCTATGCCGATCCGGGAAAATTTCTTCTGGGTCGCGATGGAAAGATTAACCCTGACTTTTTCACCAACGATGGCGTTCACCCCAACGGCGGGGGTTATAATGAGGTAGGCCGGCGCCTTGAACCGTTATTGGTGAAGTAGCCGACTTCTCTTTAACTTTTAAGTGCTAACTTTTGCCGCTAATGCACATGGTCAACATCGGACTCATTCGCGAAACAAAGTTGCCTGCCGATAATAGGGTAGCGTTCACGCCCGCGCAATGCAAATGGATCCGCAGCAACTTTCCCAACATTGCCCTTACCGTGCAATCGTCGCCCGACCGTTGCTTTCCCGACCGCGAATACGCCATGGCAGGCATAGAGGTCAAACCATCCGTTGAACATTGCGACATCCTCTTCGGTATTAAGGAAGTAGCGGTTAATGAACTTGTTCCCGGAAAAACATACCTGTTTTTCTCTCACACCAAAAAGAAACAGGCTTACAACAGGCAGCTTTTTCGGACCATTCTTGAGAGAAAGATCACGCTTATCGATTATGAATGCATGGAGCATGAAGACGGCCAGCGCATCCTCGGCTTTGGTTTCTTCGCCGGCGTGGTAGGCGCACACAATGGTATGATGGCTTACGGCAGCCGCACCGGCGCTTATTCGCTCGAAAGAGTGTATAAACAGAAAAGTTTTCGCGAGTTGATCCATAAGTATTTTGGGCTGAAACTTCCGCCGTTGAAGATCGCTGTCACCGGCTCGGGAAGAGTGGCGCATGGAATTCTCGAGATCATGAACCTCCTGGAAGTGATTGAAGTTGAACCCGCCGAATACCTTTCCAGGGAGTTCCCTTATCCCGTATTCACGCATCTTAAAGGCGCCGATCTGTATACGCCCATTGCCGGCGGACCGTATAACCGCGAAGAATTTCATGAACGTCCGTCACGCTATTCAACTTTGTTTCATCCGTACGCGGAGCACACCGACATTCTCATGAACGGAACTTACTGGGATGACGGCGTTCCGCGCCTTTTTGAACCGGCACATCTCCAGGAGAAAAAATTCCGTATTCAGACGATCGCTGATATCACCGACGATAAAAATGGTTCGGTGCCCATCAACCTCGGAGATACGCCGATCGGTGATCCTGTTTATGGGGTGGATAAAATCACGCTGCAAAAAACGGCTCCATATCTTCCGGGTTCAATCGATGTGATGGCCGTCGGCAACCTTCCCAATGAACTGCCGCGCGATGCGTCGAGATATTTTGGTGAACAGTTGATCAAGCATGTGCTGGGGGATTTGATTGGTGCCGGCTCGCCCGTTATTGAAAGGGCGACAATGGTGAAGAGGGGGAAGATAACGCCGTTGTATGGGTATTTGGAGGAATATGGGAGAGGTGATAAAAGTTAGAAGTTAAAACTTAAAAAGTTAAAACGGGGAGTAGAATTTTTTTCTTTTCCGGTTTATCGGATATCCTCTGCTGTCGGAGGTGGACATTTGCCGTCACCGCGCACTCACCTTCACATTCAACCGGTCAAATTCCCCATTCAAAAATTTATAATAACCCGTGATCGCGATCATTGCTGCGTTGTCGGTACAGTATTCAAATGCCGGGATGTAAGTGTTCCATCCATTTCGCACGCCCATCTCCGTTAGCCCGTTTCTCAGTCCGCTGTTGGCCGACACGCCACCCGCCACACACACTTCTTTAATCCCCGTTTCAGCGGCGGCCTTCTTCAGCTTGTTCAATAAAATAGATATAATCCGCGACTGGATAGATGCACACACATCATTCATATTCTTCTCCAAAAAATCGCCATCCTTCGCCTGCTCATCCCTGATAAAATATAATATCGAAGTCTTTAGTCCACTGAAGCTGAAATTCAACCCGGGTATTTGCGGCTCAGGAAACGCAAACCGTTTGCCGTCGCCGGATTTTGCATATTTATCTATCAGCGGGCCGCCAGGGTAGGGAAGTCCCAGCAATTTTGCCGACTTATCAAACGCTTCGCCCGCCGCATCATCGATCGTTTCGCCAATCACGTTCATCGCGTAAGGCGATTCACAAACCACGATCTGCGTATGCCCGCCACTAACGGTAAGGCACAAAAAGGGAAACGAAGGTTTTGGATCTTCTATGAGGTTGGCCAGCACATGGGCGCGCATGTGGTGCACACCGATCAACGGCTTTTGCAGCGATAGCGCCAGGCTTTTCGCAAACTGACTGCCCACCAGCAAAGAGCCGATTAGCCCCGGCGCAATGGTAACAGCCACCGCATCCATTTCATGAGCGCCAAACCCGGCTTTTTTGAATGCAGTGTCGACAACAGGAACAATGTTTTGCATGTGCGCCCGCGACGCCAGCTCAGGAACCACGCCGCCGTATTGCGCATGGACCGTTTGATTGGCTATTATATTCGAAACGATCTTTCCGTCAACACAAACCGCAGCCGCGGTTTCATCGCACGAAGATTCGATCGCTAAAATCTTTACACTCATAATTAATTAGACCTGATCGCTACAACGGGATCCATTCTTGCCGCAATAGATGCCGGGATGATGCCGGCAAGCACGCCAACAAATATGCAGATGCCAATGGCGAGAAACATGATATCGGGTGAAATAAACAATGGAAAACCTATAAGCGCCGTAACAATTTTTGTGAGGATGAACACCAAAAGCAATCCAATCATCCCGCCCAGTATGCAAAGGAACGCCGATTCGAGCAGGAACTCGGCGAGTATCGTGGAACGCTTTGCGCCCAGCGCCTTCTTTAACCCGATCTGCGATGTGCGTTCCCTCACGGTTACGAACATGATATTCGCCACGCCGAACATGCCCACGATCAGCGACAGCGCAGCGATGGCCCAACCGCCCACATTCAGGTTGGAAGACAGGTCGGCAATAAACTTGCTGAACGATTCGATGTCATTCAAAGAGAAATTATTTTCCTGCGATGGCTTCAATTTTCGCAGCGAGCGCATGGCTCCTGTCAGTTCATCGAGCAGCAGTGCCATCGGCAGATCCGGCTTGCCCTGCACGATGATCCTCGGACTGGCATATTCTTCGGGAATCATCTGCGTGAGGACATTATTGGGGATGATGATGGACTCGTCAAAGTTCCACATCTCCATAATATTTTTTCCCTGTTTCCTGATCACGCCTACTACCGTTCCAATCCTGTCATTCTTCAATTTCACCTGTTTGCCCAAAGCATCTTCGGGCTTGCCAAACAGTTCAGTGGCAACGGTGTTGCCTATCAGCAACGACGTTGTGGCCTGGTCGAAGTCGCGTTGCTGCAAACTCCTGCCGAAGGCTATGTCCACCGGTTGAATGTCGAAAAACTCATTTGAAACGCCGTAATAGCTAACATTGCTGAGGTATGAATTTCCGAATTCCACGCGGTCGTTCATCTGCACCTGGAACACCACGTGCTCGGCTGCAGGAACCTTTTGGCGCAGTAATTCTATCTCCCTGAACTTTGGTGTGGGCCTGTTTACATATTTCCACCACGGGTATTCATCACCGCCTTTGTATTCCCATTTGTCGATGTAAACGGTTTTTGAGCCGAGCGATTTAATATCGTTTTGAACGGCTGCTTCGAGGCTGCCCACAGTGGAGAGAACACTGATGATACAGAAGATGCCTATTGTTACGCCGAAAAGAGAAAGGAACGTACGCAGCTTATTAGAACGAAATTCCTCCACGGCCATCTTAAAACTGGTTAATATGATCGAGAGGAATTTCATGTTTATTATTTTCTTTTGGCCACCCCCGCCAGCGGGGGATGGGTCTTCCGCCTGCTACTTCGCCAGCGCCGCCTTCTTCTTCGCCGGTTGGTTCGGTCCGCCGGCGCCTACAATATCACCCAGGGGCCTGTGCTTTCCGAAATCCACGAGGATCGGCGCCGCCACGAAGATAGAAGAGTAAGTACCGGTAACCACACCTATCAGCATTGCAAACGCAAAGCCCTTCGTTACTTCTCCGCCTATGAGGAACAGGATGAGAATGGTGAGGAACACCGTAAGAGAGGTCATGATCGTTCGGCTCAGCGTGTGATTGATCGCGCTGTTGATCAGCGACTCCCTGTCGCCGGGTTTATGACTGTGACTATATTCACGTATCCTGTCGTACACTACCACCGTATCGTTCATCGAGAAACCGATCACCGTCAGTATCGCCGCAATAAAGTGCTGGTCTATTTCCAGCGGGAATGGCACGATGTCTTTAAAGAAGGAGAACACAATGAGCGTTATCATCACGTCGTGCATCAACGCCACCAGCGTACCCATGGAATATCTCCAGTCGCGGAAACGGATGAATATGTATAACGCGATGATGAGCAGCGACCAGAATGTGGCCCACTTGGCACCCGTCTTCAGGTCATCCGAAATAGTGGGATCGACGCGCTTCGAGCCGCGAATGTACTGGTCAACGAACTGCTGTTTGGTAACGTCCGGAATTAACGGTTGCAGGCCCGCATACAACTGGTTCATCACTACCGAGTCGGCCGTTTGGCCCTGTTCATGAATCATGTAATCCGTGGTGATGTCGAACTGGTCGTTGTTAGTGCCATAAGTTTTTACCGTGGGCGAACCCTCGAAAACCTTCTGCAGCGCATCCACGATCAATTCGCGATCCTTCGGTTCATTGAACTTAACAATGTAGCTGCGGCCACCGCTGAATTCAACACCTTCTTTGAATCCTACCCAGTAGGTGCTTATGCCCAGTGCGAGCACAACGAAAGAGATAACATACGCTATCTTCCTGTATTTGGTGAAGTTGTAGTTGGCGTTCCTGAATATTCTTTTCGACACCGCCGTAAAATACTTGAAGTGCCTTTCTTTCGTCATGTAAGCATCGGTAATCACCCGCGACAACAAAATGCCGCAGAACAACGAAAGGAGGATACCTAATATCTGGGTGGTCGCAAATCCCAATACCGGGCCGAGACCGTAAATAAAGAGAATGATAGCCGTTAACAGCGTGGTGATGTGCGCGTCAAGAACGGGCGGGAGGGAGCGCGAATAGCCGAGCTTCACGGCCTGCTGGTGACTTGCGCCCCGCCCGAGCTCATCTTTGATGCGCTCGAAAATGATAACGTTCGTATCCACCGCCATACCGATTGTCAATACCAGACCCGCAATACCCGGCGCGGTAAGTGTTGCATGCAGCGCACTCAATACACCTATGGTGAACAACAGGTTCAGGATAAGGGCTATGTTGGCCACGATTCCCGCCGTGTTGTAGTAAACGATCATCAGAAAAAAGATAACGAGGAAGGATATCGAGAACGACAAAATTCCGCCGTTCACTGCATCCTGTCCCAATGTTGGGCCCACCACCTGGTCCTGAACGATCCTGGCCGGCGCATCGAGCTTACCGGCTTTCAGGATGTTGGCAAGGTCCTGCGCCTCATTTACCACCAGTTGTGTGTTGCCCTTGGAGCCTTTACCCATGGTGATCCTGGAATTGCCGCCTTCAATTTTTTCGCTGGCCACAGGTGCTGAATAAACGATGTCATCCAGAACAATAGCGATGGGTCTTTTCTCTTTTGCCGAGCGCTCGGTCATTTGGGCCCAGGTTCTGGCGCCCGCTGAGTTCATGCTCATGTTTACGAGCACGTCGTTGGTAATGGGATCGAAGCTCTGATCGGCACTTTCAATGGCGCTTCCTTCAATGAGGGCGCCTTCCTTGCCGGGGATGGTCTGGATGGCATAGAGATCAAGGAAATTCAGCAATTTGCCTTCCGGATCCCTTTCCTGCTTGCCCCACAAAAATTTAGCGTTTGCCGGGAAGTTGGCGGCAACGGCCGGTATCCGGAGATACGCATTCACTTTCGCTGTATCCCTGATCAGTGAACGTCCGAGAGATGAGCCGAACGATTGCCTTCCGGTTTCATCCTGGTAGGGCTGCGCCGGGGCAAGCAGCCTGAACAGGGGGTTTACCTGGTTGGCTTTCCGGGCGCTGTCCGGCAGGGCGGCCAGCGAACTGTCGGCTTCCTTCTTAAGAGCCGTGTCAACACCCGCACCGTTGGAGCCGTAAAGTGCGGTTTCGAGTGCCTTGTCGGCATTCTGCAATCCGGCTACCATTACCTGGTCGTTGAGTGTATACACTTCAAAGAACTGCAGGTTGGCGGTCGATTGCAAATATCTTCTTACCCTTTCAGGGTCGGTGGCGCCGGCCAGCTCCACGGTGATGATACCTTTATTTTCGTCGAGACTTATCGTTGGCTGTGCCACGCCGAATTTGTCGATACGTTTTTGCAGTACCTGGTAGGTTTGCTGCATTGCGGCGTTTGCCTGTTCACGTATGTAGTTAAGTACCTGTGTATTGGTGGCGTTTACGCTGAGTTTATTTCTTGTGGAGTTGGCAAAAAGCGGCGCCAGCCTGCCGGAGGGGTTTTGAGCCTGGAACGCGTCGCCGAAAAGTTCAATGAAATTTTGGTCGCTGCTCAGCTTCCTGCGCTGTGCCTCGTTGATGGCGTTGGTGAGCAAAGGGTCCTTTTGGTTATTGGCCAACCCGCGAATGAGTCCGTCAAGAGCCACATCCAGCGTTACGTTGATACCGCCTTGCAGGTCAAGGCCCAAAAGCAGCTCACTTTCTTTTGCCTTCTGGTAGGATTGTCCCCACCAGGTAATCTTTTCGTCTTTTGTGGAGTCGAGCAGTCTTTCGAGCCTGTCCTGGTAGTAGTGATAGGCCGGGGTCTCAAAACTTTTTGCAGGGCTTTTTTTGGTGGGCAGCTTAAAATCGGCGAACGATCTTTTGGTTTGCTGAACAGCTTTTTCGCTCATGGATTTCTCGTGTCTGTTCACAAACCAGGTGAAAGAAAGCTGGTATAAGGATATCAGGATTAATAGCGCAGCAAAAATGCTAACCAATACTCTCATTGACGGTGTAGTTTATTTTTTAGAGTTTGCGAAGATAAGCTAGTTTTGCAACTCAAAAAAAAGCAACCAAGCAATGCATTTATCTTCCCGTTTAGAACGTTTCAGCGAGCCGGAGACCTTAAAAATGGCGAAACTGGGACGTGAGCTGCGCAGCCAGGGTATTGACGTGATCGACCTGAGCCTGGGCGAACCCGATTTCGACACGCCCGAACACATTAAAGAAGCTGCCAAAAAGGCCGTGAGCGACAACTGGAGCCACTATCCGCCGGTGGCGGGCTACCCCGACCTTCGCGAAGCCGTTTGTCACAAGTTCAAACGCGACAACAACCTCGACTACAAACCTGAAAATATTGTTGTTTCAACCGGCGCCAAGCAAAGCCTGGCCAACGCTGTTTTTGCGGTCGTTGATGACGGCGATGAAGTGATCATTCCCACACCATATTGGGTAACCTATTCAGAAATCGTGAAGCTGGCCGACGGAACTGTAAAGCTGGTAAGAACCTCCATCGAAAATGACTATAAGCTCACCCCGCAGGAACTGGAAGCGGCGATAACACCGAAATCCAAACTGTTTATCTTTTCTTCGCCTTCCAATCCTACCGGTGGCGTTTACAGCAAAGACGAATTGAAGGCGCTTGCCGACGTGTTCACTAAACATCCCCAGATCTTCATCATTTCCGATGAGATCTATGAATACATCAACTATGTTGGCAAGCATGAAAGCATTGCGCAATTTCCCGAACTGAAGGACCGCATCATCATCATTAACGGGTTAAGTAAAGGTTTTGCGATGACCGGCTACCGTCTGGGTTTTATCGCTGCCCATCCCACCATTGCAAAGGCGTGCGAAAAACTGCAGGGACAGATTACCAGCGGCGCCACAGCCGTTACGCAGCGCGCCGCCATCACAGCATTGACGGCGCCGCTCGATTCGAGCCTGCAGATGCTCGAAGAATTTAAAAAGCGCAAGCAGCGCATACTCGCTTTGCTGAAAGAAATACCGGGAATTAAATTGTCGGAACCCGATGGCGCGTTTTATGTTTTCCCCGATGTGTCGTCGTATTTTGGAAAGAAGAATGGCAGCGAAAGCATTGCGAATGCAGATGACCTTTGCATGTACCTGTTGAATACAGCGCATGTATCCACCGTTACAGGAAGAGCCTTCGGCGAACCGAACTGCATCCGGATCTCTTTTGCAAATAGTATGGATAAGATTGAGGGAGGGTTGAAGAGGATAAAGGACGCGATGGCGAAATTGGCGTGATAGCAGGGAGTAGGGAGTAGGGAGTAGGGAGTAGGGAGTAGGTATCTTTATGCATTATTTACTACCCACTCCCCACTACCTTCCTCCCCCCAGCTTCTCATGCAGCTTCATCACCTGCGGTATCACCGCTTTCTGTCCATCGTTCACCACAACAAAATCGCATAGCCGCATCTTGATGGTTTCATTGATCTGCCTGTCCATCCGCTCCAGCACCTGCGCGCGGGTTAAATTATCTCGCAGCATGGCCCTCTCGATGCGCAGCTCCATGGGTGCCGACACACCGATCACATAATCCAACTGTCCCTGCACGCCGCTTTCAAAAATCAGGGCCGCCTCGCGAATGGCGTAGGGGGTGGTTTGTTGCTTCATCCACATATTCGAATTGCGGATGGTGGCGGGATGCACCAGTGCATTCAATATTGACAACTTCTTTTTATCCTGGAAAACGATGGAAGCGAGATACTCCCTGTTGAGTTTGCCGTTTTGATACGAAAGATCGCCGAAATGCTTAATTACCTGTTGCTTAAGCGTCTCGTCTTCATTCATGATGCGCCGGGCGGCGTCGTCAGCATAGTAAACAGGGATGCCTAATACCTCGAAGATACGTGCCACGGTAGTTTTACCTGATCCAATACCCCCGGTTATACCAACTTTTAGGGTCATGCAAAAAGTATTAGGGATCCCTGTCCTGAAAGCGTAATTTATTTGGCAGTAGCGGCAGCTCCTGTGCTCTTGTTGAGCTGGTTTGTCCACTCCATGGAAATCGCGGTCTTTTCAATTTTCAGGTAGCTGCCAGGGCTGGTTTCCAGCATGATGGTTCCATCTTCGTTTACTTTATTAACGGTACCGTGAATGCCGGCGATAGTGACGATCTTTTCACCCTTCTGCATATTCTCCTGGAACTGCTTTGCCATCTTTGCTTTTTTGGCCTGCGGACGTATCATGAATAACCAGAAAACGAGCACCATTCCCACTAACAAAATAATATTCATATAGGGCGCCGTAGTGCTTGCCTGTAATAAGATAGCTGTGATAGTCATTGTTTCTTGTTTATTGATTGATTGAGTTTAATTATTGCTGTTGCTCTGCTGCCTGGGAACAACGTTCACTTCAAAGGAAATATCCTGTGCCTTCTGTGCCACGTTGGATCTCACCGTGAGGTGCTTTTGCTGCAGGCCTTCACGTCCATTGCTGTCAAATTCGCCGGTGATCTCCCCTTCCTGGCCCGGTGCTATCGGTTCTTTGGGATAATCGGCAATGGTGCAGCCGCAGGTAGGCGTTACCGATTCAATGATCAGCGGCTTGTCGCCGGTATTTTGGAAGCGGAACGAAAGAGCGAGTTTTTGACCCTCGTTGATCTTACCATAGTTCTTTGCAGAATCGAGCCAGTGAATGGTGGTGAGCGCCGCAGTTGCTTTGGAAGAAGCGGCTGTTGGGCCGGCCACTGCCGGGGAGTCAGTGCCACCGCAGGCTGACAGCAGGAAACATGAAAAAATAACAAGTAAGGACGCGTTGCGCATTTTTTTATTTTTTTGCGAATTTAACCAATGCCGCTCAATCAGGGCTGTTTAAATGCCACTTTGTGCATTTTATCGTCCCGCACAAGATCCTTGTGGATATTGTCGAGTATTCCATTGATAAATTGCCCGCTTTGCTGGGTGCTGTAATCCTTGGCGAGGTCTATGTATTCGTTGATCGTGACTTTCGGCGGGATGGTTTCGAAAAACAGGAATTCGCATACGCCCATGCGCATCAGCAGCATGTCGAGGATGGCAATGCGTTCGGGTTCCCAGTTTTTCAGCTTGGGTTTGATGAGTTCCATGGCCACGTCTTTCTTCTCGATCGTGGTGCGTACAAGATCCCTGGCAAATTGCTTTTTTTCCTCACCAACAAGTTCCTGCAGGTTCAACGCGGCGGGTTTTGCGATGATGTTTTGCACGAGGTTGCTGACCATGTCGGCATCGTCGTCCCAGTTCGGAAATTTTTCTTCTATATAGCTTGTGAAGTTGTCGCTGGGAAGCATCAGGTCGGTGAAGATGTATTCCAGGATGTCCTTTTCTTCCCTGGTGTCGCGTGACAGCTTGCTGACGTAACCTGCATATTTTTCAGTTTGCGACAGCTCGGTATAGATCTTTTTTGTCAGTTCCGGATCGTTGTTTAGGTGCGGCTTGTCTTCTTTGAGCGCCTGCACATAGGAAGGATGTTCCAGTATTTTCCAAAGTATTTCGTTTCCGGCGATCTTGATGTTCACCTGGAGGTCGCGGGCGCTGGGAATATATTTCGATGCCCTGTTTTTGGCGTCCGTTTCGGCATAGCGGGCCACTTCTGTAATGAAATGGGTGAGGTATACGAAAAGCTGGCGGGTTTGGTCGAGTTGTTTCTGGAGAAGTTTGATGGCGTCGCCTGAAGTGATAACCGTATCCTGGGTTTCCATCGAATATAACGTCTGCATCACCTTTACCCGGATTATTCTTCTACTGATCATTTTGGGAAGAGCTTGTATTAAGGCGGCAAAGCTAAGTGAAAACTTAAAACTTAAAACTTAAAAGTTAGTACCAAATGCAGCAACCGCTCTTTACAAAGCCTTTGATCAAAATCGGCCATCGGCGTTTTTACTTTTCCATCTCCGGCCTGAAATTTTGACATTTCAAAATGAAATGGTATGGAATTAGTATACATTTGCCGCCTGCTATTCAGCAGCCTTATTTTCAGCTATAACATTAAAATCAAAATTTGCTCAACTATGGCTAACAACTTAAAGGTTACCCCACTTCACGACAGGGTAATTGTGAAACCAGCTAAAGCGGAAGAAAAAACTGCCGGTGGTATCATCATTCCCGATACTGCAAAAGAAAAACCCCAGAGAGGCACCGTTATGGCCGCTGGTCCCGGTAAAAAAGACGAACCCGTTACCGTTAAGATTGGCGACACCGTTCTTTACGGAAAATATTCAGGCACAGAGATCCAGATCGAAGGAGAGGATCTGCTCATCATGAGGGAAAGCGATATCCTGGCAATCGTTTAATTCCTACCGCAGACAACACTATTTTTAGGCATTAACTTTAAAAATTAACCATAATATGGCAAAGCAATTATACTTCGACATCGATGCCCGCAATAAGATGAAAAGGGGCGTTGATGTGCTGTCCAATGCTGTGAAGGTCACACTCGGACCCAAAGGACGTAATGTCGTACTTGAAAAGAAATTCGGTGCGCCCTCAGTAACTAAAGACGGCGTAACCGTAGCAAAAGAAATTGAACTGGAAGACCCCATCGAAAACATGGGCGCCCAGATGGTAAAGGAAGTGGCCAGCAAAACTGCCGATATCGCAGGCGATGGTACCACTACTGCCACCGTTCTCGCTCAGTCTATTATCTCCGAAGGACTTAAAATGGTTGCAGCAGGCGCCAACCCGATGGATCTGAAACGCGGTATCGACAAAGCCGTGAGCCTCGTTGTGGAAAACCTCCGCAAGCAGAGCCAGACCGTAGGCAGCGACAGCAACAAGATCCAGCAGGTGGCCACCATTTCTGCCAACAACGACGAAACCATCGGTAAGCTGATTGCCGAGGCTTTCGCAAAAGTGGGCAAAGAAGGCGTTATCACCGTCGAAGAAGCAAAAGGAACCGATACTACCGTAGATGTGGTAGAAGGTATGCAGTTCGACCGCGGCTACATCTCTCCCTACTTCGTTACCAACAGCGAAAAGATGGAAGCTGAATTGCAGAACCCCTACATTCTTATTTATGATAAGAAGATATCTGCAATGAAGGACATCCTTCACATCCTCGAAAAAGTTGCCCAGAGCGGCCGTCCGCTGCTGATCATCTCCGAGGACCTCGAAGGCGAAGCACTGGCAACACTCGTTGTGAACAAACTCCGCGGAACCCTGAAAGTGGCCGCTGTTAAGGCTCCGGGCTTCGGCGACAGGAGAAAGGAAATGCTCACTGATATAGCCATCCTGACAGCAGGTACCGTTATCAGCGAAGAACTGGGTCACAAGCTCGAAGGCGCCGACATCTCTTCTCTCGGACAGGCCGCTTCAGTAACCATCGATAAGGACAACACCACTATCGTTGGCGGAAAAGGCAAGAAAGAAGATATCACAGGCCGTGTGAACCAGATCAAGTCGCAGGTTGAAAACACCACTTCCGACTACGACCGAGAAAAACTGCAGGAACGCCTTGCCAAATTAGCCGGCGGTGTGGCAGTACTCTACGTTGGAGCCGCTACAGAAGTGGAAATGAAAGAAAAGAAGGACCGCGTAGATGATGCGCTGCACGCTACAAGGGCTGCAGTTGAAGAAGGTATCGTGCCGGGTGGCGGCGTTGCCTACATCCGCGCCATCGAGAGCCTGGAGTCGAAAGTGAAAGGCCAGATCGAAGACGAACAAACCGGCATGCAGATCGTTCGCCGCGCACTGGAAGAACCCGTTCGCATCCTGACCTCCAACGCAGGCATCGACGGATCTATCGTAGTGCAGAAGATCAAGGAAGGCAAGGCCGACTACGGTTTCAACGCCCGCACAGAAGTCTTCGAAAATCTTTTCGCAGCAGGCGTAATCGACCCCACCAAGGTTAGCCGCGTGGCGCTCGAAAATGCCGCTTCTATCGCAGGTATGCTGCTCACTACAGAATGTGTGATTGCAGACAAGCCCAAGAAAGAAGAAGCACATGCGCACCCCGGTGCACCAGGCATGGGCGGAATGGACTATTAATAATAATGATTATCATTTTATTATCACAACCTCATTATGGAAACATAATGAGGTTTTTTTATCTTCGCGCGCTATGACACAAGATCAGATTAAGCATATGAGGGACCGTGTTTCCGTCCTGAGGAGGTTTCTTTGACGTCGCTAACAGACGTGATAAAATAGAACAGGAAAGACAATTATCGCTATCGCCCGGCTTTTGGGACGACAACCAACGCGCCACTGAGATTCTCAGGAACATCAAGCTGAACGAATTTTGGGTGAAGCTCTATGAGCAGGTGGATACTGCCGTGGAGGACTTTGCCGTGCTGTACGACTTCTGGAAAGCGGGGGAGGCCTCCGAAGAGGAAACCCGCGAAGCGTACAACCAGGCGCTCAGGCAAATCGAAGAGGCCGAATTCAAAAGCACCCTTAACCAGCCCGAAGACGAGCTGCCGGCGGTGCTCCAGATCAACAGCGGCGCCGGTGGTACGGAGAGCCAGGATTGGGCAGAAATGCTGGCGCGCATGTACCGCATGTACGGCGAGCGCCAGGGATGGAAGGTTACGGAACTCGACTGGGTGTGGGGCGATGGCGCCGGCATTAAAACGGCAACCCTGCAGTTCGACGGACCGTTCGCCTACGGTTTCCTGAAAGCCGAAAGCGGTGTGCACCGTTTGGTGCGCATTTCGCCATTCGACAGCAACGCCCGGAGGCACACCTCTTTTTGCTCCATTTTTGTTTACCCCCTGGTGGATGATACGATCAATATAGAAGTGAAAGATGCCGATGTAAAAATGGAAACGGCGCGAAGTGGCGGAGCGGGCGGACAGAATGTGAACAAAGTCGAAACAAAAGTGATGCTTACGCATATTCCCACCGGTATCGTTGTCGTTTGCCAAACGGAACGCTCGCAGCTCGGCAACCGCGAAAAGGCGATGACCATGCTCAAGAGCCGGCTCTACGAAGAGGAACTTCGCAAACGCAACGAGTTGAAAGATGCCGTGAACAGCACCAAGAAAAAAATAGAGTGGGGATCACAAATCCGCTCATACGTTTTTCATCCCTACAAAATGATAAAGGACCATCGTACCGATTACGAAGTGGGCAACGTTCAGCCCGTGATGGATGGCGACCTCGATGGATTTATAAAGGCATATTTAATGATGGAGAAAGAAACTGAAAACAGTTAAGGGCAAATGTTTTAAGTTTTAAGTTTTAACTTTTCACTTTTAAGTTAATAACATGTATTTCGCTTACCCGCTACCACAAAACGAACCGGTGCTGAACTACACACCGGGCTCAAAAGAAAGAGACCTTCAGCAGAAAACACTTCAGCTACTGAAAAAACAAAAGGCCGATATCCCGATGTATATCGGCGGAAAAGAAATCAGAACCGGTAACAAAAAAGAACTAAGGCCGCCGCATGAAATTGCCCACGTGCTGGGACATTTTCATGAAGGCGATGAATCGCATGTGCGGATGGCGATTGATGCGGCGCTCGCGGCACGTGAAGCATGGGCTGCTCTTCCATGGGAAAACAGGGCTGCCATCTTTCTTAAGGCTGCCGATCTGATCGCCACGAAATACCGTTACCACATGAACGGCACCACTATGCTGGGCCAAAGCAAAAATGTTTACCAGGCGGAAATAGACAGTGCCTGCGAACTGATAGACTTTCTGCGGTTCAATGTTCATTTCTTAAGCGAAATATATCAACAGCAGCCCATCAGTTCGCCCGGTATGCACAACCGGCTTGAATACCGTCCGCTCGAAGGGTTCGTGCTGGCGATTACTCCTTTCAATTTTACGGCGATCGGTGGCAACCTGCCAACGTCAGCAGCATTATGTGGCAATGTTGTGGTGTGGAAACCTGCACACACACAAATATTCAGTGCGCAAATGTTCATGCGCATCCTGCAGGAAGCAGGATTGCCCGATGGCGTCATCAATCTAATTTATGTAGATGGCCCCACGCTCGGTCACGTGTGCTTTAGTCACCGGGAGTTTGCCGGCGTTCATTTCACCGGATCTACGGGTGTGTTCAACCAGATGTGGAAAACGATCGGCGCCAACGTGGGTAATTACAAATCGTATCCGCGCATCGTCGGTGAAACGGGCGGTAAAGATTTTGTGATCGCACATGCCTCCGCGGATGCCGATGTGGTGGTAACTGCATTGTTGAGAGGCGCTTTTGAGTTCCAGGGGCAAAAATGTTCCGCGGCTTCCAGGGCCTACCTGCCGTCGAATATTGCCGATGAAGTGAAGAAGAAATTAGTGGAAGGGGTGAACAGCTTTTCGATGGGCGGTGTCGAAGACTTTACGAATTTCATCAATGCAGTGATTGACGAAAAGAGTTTCGATAAGATCGGGAAATACATTCGCGATGTGGCGTCGAACGCTAAAGCGTCAATATTAGTGGGTGGCAAATGCGATAAGTCGAAAGGATATTTTATCAGTCCTACGATTATCGAAACCACCGATCCGCGTTACGTAACCATGTGCGAAGAAATATTCGGGCCCGTGCTCACCATCTACGTTTACGATGCGGATAAATTTGAAGATACCCTCGGCATCCTTGATAGCACTTCGCCCTATGCGCTTACCGGGTCGGTGATTGCGCGGGACCGCACGGCGATCGAACTCGCGACAAACAAACTGAGAAACGCTGCAGGTAATTTTTATGTCAACGATAAACCTACCGGCGCCGTGGTTGGCCAGCAGCCGTTTGGTGGCGCCAGGGCCAGCGGAACGAATGATAAGGCGGGTTCAATATTAAATTTATACCGGTGGTTAAGCGCAAGAACGATCAAAGAAACGTTTAATCCGGCTGTGGATTACCGTTACCCGTTTATGAGCGGCGAATAATACAATAAAACGCGGGGACAGACGTTGCGATTTTTTTCATCGCGCCGAAGTTAATAGGGGCACGAAATGCTTGCATTTCAGGTATTTGAACTATATATTAGTGCTATTATTAACTTATAAAATCCACCATGAAAAAACTCATTGTAGCTGCTGCAATTCTTTTTGCTGCCACAGGTCTAAAGGCGCAGGAAGTATCTCCAAAGCAGGCCATCAAAATTAACCCCCTTTCTTTGTTCGTTGTTACTGGTAACGTTGCCTATGAACATGCAACCTCCGACAACCAATCGTTTCAGGTAGGCGTATTTTATTCCGGCGTTTCGATCAGCGGACTCAAATATTCAGGGTTGGGTATCACCCCCGAGTATCGGTTTTATTTTGCCGGGCATAAAAATGCTCTCGACGGCGTTTATGCCGCGCCGTTTGTGCGTTTCCAAAGCTTCACGTTTAAGGAGAAATCGACAGCCTATAAAGCCAACTACACCTCTTTCGGTGGCGGTGGCATCATTGGTTGGGAAAAAACATCGCGGAGCGGATTTGTAATAGATCTGTTTGCGGGACCCGCTATCAACGCAGGCAAATTTAAAAACGAAGCAGATGAAGATGCTTTCGATATATCTGCCGGGGTTGACGGCTTTGGCATAAGGGCCGGTATTTCACTTGGCTTCGCATTCTAAAGAAAAGGTTATACACAAAAAAATTAAGACCGTCTTGTTCAGACGGTCTTTTTTATTCGTGTTTTGTTTATCCCGGGCGGTTTACTTTCCGAGGTGAACCTGGAAGCCAACATTCAAACCGAAATTGTTGCGCCTGTCGTCGCCGCCATATGCATCACCACCGGCAGAGCTGTACTTCAGTGCGAATTCGAGCGCTGTGTTGGGTGTGAGGAAAATTGCGGGACCGGCCATGATCGCGAACTGATTGAAACTTTCGCTTGATCCGTTTTTCATTGACCCGAATCCGTAGCTCGCATCAGCGAATACGTTCACTTTTTCTGCAGCAGGCAGAAAATAGTAACGTGCAAACGGCGCAAGGACAAAGGATGTTGATGCATCGTCTTCGTCTTTGAACTTTGTGCTGTTCAGGTCTAAGCGCAAGCCGGCTGCGAAGTTGTCGATAAAGAAGTAACCCGCATTCGGACTTAACTGGAACGACGTGTACTTGTTCGAATCGTCATCGCCAAACTTGCTTGTTTCAAAACCTGCGTTTCCCCCGACGAGCCACTGGCCCTTGTTTACCTGCGCAAACAAACCATGTGTCGCGAATAACAGACTGGCGGCAATTAAAACTCTTTTCATTGTTAGGTTTTTTAATAGAAAAATTAAAATTGTGCGCAAAGGTAATAGCGAACAGAAATAAAACCAACATAAATGCATAGGTGAAAACGATTAGAAAAGACATTTTAACAAATCATCAATCCTTTATGCTGAAATTTCGTTTGTTCATTAACGTTTGACGTGTTTTGTTTATCATTTTGAAAGTATTCAAGCATATTTTTTTATTTTCCCACTATTGAGGCGATTCTCTTATTTTTATCAAAAAATAAGTGTGAAGATTGTGCTCAACGAGCAGCAGCTCGACATTACCATCAAGCGGCTGAGCCACCAGATACTCGAAAATCATACTGACCTCCGGGATACGGTTATCATCGGTATTCAGCCGCGCGGGGTGTTTTTATCTGACCAGATCGTGAATGATCTGAAAACGCTTGTGGACCCGGGCAACATTAAATATGGGATTCTCGACATCACTTTTTACCGTGATGATGTGCGGCAGGAGATACACGTTCCCAACCAAACGAAAATTTCTTTTACCATAGAAAATAAAAATGTGGTGCTGGTTGATGATGTGCTGCACACCGGACGAACGATACGCGCGGCGCTGGATGCGCTGATGGATTTTGGGCGGCCCTCGAGGGTGGAGCTCTGCACGTTGATAGACCGAAGGTTCAGCAGGCAGTTGCCCATACAGGCCGATTATGTGGGTAAGTCGATCGATTCGATCATTTCACAGCGTGTGAAAGTGTTCTGGAAACCCCGCGATGAAAAGCAGGAAGTGGTGCTGGAGGAGGGAGATGAGGGTTAAAAAGTTAAAAGTTAAAAGTTAAAACTGTCTCCCGTTCCGTCTCCCGATTTCTTCTTTGATAAGTTTCCATCAATCCTTTAACTTCGCAGCCTGAAATGCAACTTTCAGTAAAACACCTTCTCGGCATCAGGGATCTTTCTCCCGCAGATATTCGAATCATTTTAGATACAGCAGTTCATTTCAAAGAAGTTTTGCAGCGGCCCGTAAAAAAGGTGCCCGCCCTCAGGGACATTTCCATACTCAACCTTTTTTTCGAGAATTCCACGCGTACAAGGATATCTTTCGAGCTGGCGGAAAAAAGACTGAGCGCCGACACCATCAACTTTACGATCGGCAATTCATCAGTATCCAAAGGCGAAACCCTGCTCGACACCGTTAACAACATCCTGTCCATGAAGGTGGACATGATCGTCATCCGCCACAGCGCAACAGGGGCGCCGCATTTCCTGGCGCGCCACATCCCGGCCTCCATTATCAATGCCGGCGACGGCATCAATGAACATCCCACGCAGGGACTGCTCGATGCCTTTTCGATCCGGCAAAAACTGGGATCACTGGAAGGCAGGAAGGTGGCCATCATCGGCGACATCATGCACTCGCGCGTTGCGCTCAGCAACATTTACCTTTTGAAAAAGATGGGCGCCGAAGTCACAGTGGCCGGTCCGCCAACGCTGATACCAAAATATATGAAGGAAGCATTCGATGTGCGCGTCGAGTACAACCTGAAGAAGGCGCTTGAGTGGTGCGACGTGGCGAACGTACTGAGAATACAACTGGAGAGGCAAAACCAGGTGCTGTTCTCTTCACTTCGCGAGTATAGCCTTGCTTATGGCATCAACAAAAAATTGCTCGACAGCCTCAGCAAAGAGATCGTGATCATGCACCCGGGACCCATTAACAGGGGGGTGGAACTCGACAGTGATGTGGCCGACAGCAAACAATCCATCATTCTACAACAGGTCGAAAACGGACTTGCCGTACGCATGGCCGTGTTGTATTTACTTTCCGGACAGACTGAGGAAGTTGCCAGTTAAAACGAGAAAGTATCGTTCAGAAAGATAAGCCCGCTCTTTCGTAAAAAGTTTTAAGTTTAAGTTTTAACTTTCCCACGTGAAACGCATCGCCCTTTTTCCCGGCACTTTCGATCCGATCACCATTGGTCACATGGACATCATCCTGCGTGCCCTTCCGTTATTCGACAGGCTCATCATCGGCATCGGCAAAAATGCCAACAAAACAGCCATGTTTTCTGCAGAAATGCGCCGTAACTGGGTAAATGAAATATTTCGTGAGGAAGAAAAGATCAGCTCGGTGATCTACGAGGGATTAACGGTGGAATGTTGCAAGCGGGTAGGCGCCAACTTTATCGTCCGTGGCATCCGGTATGTCAACGATTTTGAATATGAGAAGGCCATCGCCGACATGAACCGCAGCCTCGATCACAATATCGAAACGGTCTTTCTTACCTGTTTGCCGCAATTTACTTCTGTGGCATCCACGCTGGTGAGGGATGTCATTCGTAATGGCGGCGACGCCACCCAGTTCCTGCCCGAAGCAGTGGCCCGCAGCCTCGCTAATACCCCGCCACTTTCAACACATCCCTGATCAGCAGGTAAGTATTCGCCGTATAATTTTCCAGGTTTTCCGGGTTCACCCATTCGGCCTTTGCTATATCCTCTTCAATTTGCGGAGTTAATGATGGCCTGCCCGGTGTGTGAAAAAGAAACCAATGCGTGTCTTTCAGCACGATCACGTGCTTGTCAACATAAGTGTGATACGTAGTGACCAAAAAATCTTTGAAGGTGAGATCGATGAGCCCGGTTTCCTCTTTTGTTTCGCGTTCTGCGCAGCGTTCCAGCGGCTCGTTGTCTTCTCTTTTTCCCTTTGGAAGATCCCATTTACCTCTTCTGAAGATCATGAGTATTTCGCCGTTGCCGTTGACAACCAGGCCGCCGGCTGCAGTTACCGGATGAAATTGTTTGAGCTGCTCCTCCGATTCGTCAATTATTTTTACTTCTTCTTCGGTGTAGATTTTTAAAGGCATTGGGATAAAGTTAAAAGTTAAAAATTAAACTTGTGCCTTTTCCTATTTTCGCGTCATGACAAATGAAAAGGCGGTAGCCGAAAAATTACTGCAGGCCAATGCTGTTACCCTTCAACCCCAACAGCCCTTTACCTGGGCATCCGGATGGAAGAGCCCGATATATTGCGACAATCGCCGGATACTTTCGTTTACGCACATCCGCGAATTCGTCAAATCTGAAATGTGCAACCTGGTGTTCAACAAGTTTGCCGATGCGGAGCTTATCGCAGGCGTGTCCACTGCCGGTATCGCCTGGGGCGCTCTCGCAGCCGACCAGCTAAAGCTGCCGTTTATCTATGTTCGCCCCAAACCAAAAGAACATGGGCTGGGCAACCAGGTGGAAGGATATTATGAAAAGGGCCAAAAGACGGTGGTGATTGAAGATCTTGTATCGACCGGCAAAAGCAGCCTCCAGGTAGTTGATGCGCTTAAGGATGCAGGGCTCGAAGTGTTGGGGATGGTATCTATCTTCACGTACGGGTTCCCTAACGCCAAAGAGGCATTCAGCCGGGCGGGCGTAAACTATTTTTCGTTGACCAATTATCCGGTGA
>CBIGXK010000027.1:0-20801 GCA_966193805.1 uncultured bacterium
TGCGGACTTTTTCTTCCAAATCTTTGCGCGCTTTGTCTTCTTTATCCTTTTTCTCCTTCTCTAAACGATCTTTTTCAGCTTTATCCTTCTTCTCGTTTTCTATACGATCCTTTTCCTCTTTCTCTCTGCGGACTTTTTCTTCCAAATCTTTGCGCGCTTTGTCTTCTTTATCCTTTTTCTCTTTTTCTAAACGATCTTTCTCAGCTTTGTCTTCCTTCGCTTTTTCTGCCCTCTCCTTAAACTCATTATATTTCGCAAAGCGATCAGCGTTTAACTTTTCGTTCTTCTCGCGCTCAATTCTTTCTTTCTCGATCCTTTCTTTTTCGATGCGCTCTTTCTCAAGCCTCGCGTGCTCGATCCTTTCCCTTTCCACGCGCTCACTCTCCAGCCGCTGCCTTTCAATCCTTTCATTCTCCAAACGCTCCTTCTCCAACCTGTACCGCTCCATTCTTTCACGTTCGGCCCTTTCCCTATCGAGTCGCTCTCTTTCGAGGCGCTGTTTTTCTGCATAATCTTTCTCTATCCTTTCTCTCTCAAGCGCATACCTTTCGCGTTCGAGCCTTTCCTGTTCCCACGCCAGCCTCTCCCTTTCCAATCTCTCCCTTTCCAGTTGCAGCGACATCTCATCAGCAGGACTGGGAGGCGCAGCCACATTCACCACATCCACATGTGGCGGCTGGTGCACATATACCACTCTCGGCTCCTGCCTGACAATAATCACTTTTTCCTGCGGAGCAGGCGCGGGCGCCGTGCGATACACACGGCAACTAAACAAAATAACGGTGGAAAATATGCAGATTACTGCGGTACGGGTAGATCTGGGATGCATAGCATTGGTTTTAATAAGTATTGGATTTTCCCATTGCTGGAAGTTTGCCTGATGAAGGCAACACTTAATAACAGTAATTGGATATATTTATTGTGTTAAACAATACACACATCATGATTCGAAGTACAAGGTTTCTTTTTCTTAGCGTATTCATTTTCATTCATTTCGCACTATCGGCACAGCAAACACAATGGCATCGCGCCGGATCGAAAATCGCCACAGAATGGGCAGACAAAGTCGATCCGACGAATCCCCTTCCCGAATATCCGCGTCCGCAAATGAAACGGCAAAACTGGCAAAGTTTGAACGGCCTCTGGAGCTATTCAGTAACACCTCTCAACGAAACAACGCCTACAGCGTACCAGGGAAAAATACTTGTTCCCTTTGCTATTGAATCGTCGCTTTCGGGAGTGGGCAAAACGGTGGGAAAAGACAGCCTGCTTTGGTACAATACGAAATTCAATGTCGGCAAAGCGATGCGCGGAAAAAAGATCTTGCTGCATTTCGGAGCGGTGGATTGGAGAACCGAAGTATTCGTAAACGGAAAATCGGCGGGCACGCACGAAGGCGGCTTCGATCCGTTTTATTTTGATGTCACATCGCTTTTGAAAAAATCAGGTCAGCAGGAGCTCATCGTAAAAGTATGGGACCCCACCGACAAGGGCCCGCAGCCGCGCGGAAAACAGGTGGTACGCCCCGAAGGGATCTGGTACACACCGGTTACGGGCATTTGGCAAACGGTATGGCTCGAAGCAGTGCCGCAAGCCTATATCGCCGCCATCAAACCCACGGCCGATATCGATAACCAAACACTTCGTGTGGCAGTTGACGTTACCGATGCAAAAGGAGGTGAAAAAATAAAGATAACGGCATGGGACGGCAACCAGCAGGTAGCGGAGGTCGAGACTAATGCGGGCGAAGCCGCTTCGCTGAAAATAAACGATGCGAAATTGTGGTCGCCCGATTCGCCATTTTTATACGGCCTGCAAGTGTCGCTCATAAGGAATGGAAAGGAAACAGACAACGTGAAAAGTTATTTTGCGATGAGAAAATCATCAACAGGATATGATGAAAAAGGCATTAAAAGAATGCTGCTCAATAATAAATTTGTCTTCCAGTACGGACCTCTTGATCAGGGTTGGTGGCCCGACGGCCTGTACACGGCACCAACCGATGAAGCATTGAAGTTCGATATTGTGGAAACGAAGAACATGGGCTTTAATATGATCCGCAAGCATATTAAAGTGGAACCGGCAAGGTGGTACTATTACTGTGATAGTGTCGGAATTTTGGTATGGCAGGACATGCCCAGTGGTGACCTGGGCAACAGGTGGGATGCCAGTCCGGCGCGACTGGGTCTTGCGAAGGACCGGCAAAGAACCGCCGAATCCGAAAAATATTATCGCAAAGAATGGAACGCCATTATAGAGGCATTGTATTTTTTCCCTTCCATTGTGGTGTGGACACCATTCAATGAAGGATGGGGGCAGTTCAAAACTGTCGAGATCGCTAACTGGACAATTAAAAAAGATCCGACAAGGCTCGTGAACAGTGCCAGCGGGGGCAACTTCCATTATCCGGACCATATAATAGATATCCACCACTACCCCGAGCCCGCCATGCCCGATCCGAGGTTCTTCGGGAAAGAGCTTGCGCTGGTGCTTGGTGAATTTGGCGGCCTGGGATTGCCCGTGCCGGGTCACGTTTGGCAGGAGAAAGATAACTGGGGCTATCAGTCGTTTAAAACAGCCGACGAACTGCTTAAAAAATATGCAGTGTTCATGGATACACTTGACAGCCTGATCGGGTATGGTTTGTCGGCGGCGGTTTACACACAAACCACGGATGTGGAAGTGGAAATAAATGGCCTGATGACCTATGACCGAAAGGTGATCAAAAATCCTGCGGGGAAATTAAAAGCGCTGCACAGTAAATTATATGATAACCCGGAAGTAAAAATCAAGAACCAGTAAACAGACAGGATGAAAACGTTTAGATTGATTGTATTTATAGCAGCGATTGTTTTTTGTGTTGGTGGCTGCGGCGAAAAGCAACCCGCAACACCACCCGCCGCATTGCTGCCCGTGCCCACCGAGGCGCAGCTCAGATGGCACGACATGGAAATGAATGCGTTTCTTCACTTTACCACCAACACGTTTACCGACCTGGAATGGGGATATGGCAGTGAGAGTCCGAAGGTGTTCAACCCTAAAGAGGTAAACGCGGAACAATGGATCAGCACACTGAAAGACGCGGGATTCAAGATGGCGATCCTTACCTGCAAGCATCATGACGGGTTCTGTTTATGGCCCACCCAATACACCGAACACTCCATCAAAAATAGCCCATATAAAAATGGTAAGGGCGACATCGTCAAAGAAGTGTCGGATGCGTGTAAAAAGTATGGATTGAAGTTTGGGATCTATCTGTCGCCGTGGGACAGGAACCACCCGGAATATGGCCGCGAGGCGTATATCACTTACTACAGAAACCAATTGAAAGAACTATTATCTGCTTACGGCCCTGTTACGGAAATGTGGTTCGATGGCGCCAACGGTGGCGATGGTTATTATGGCGGGGCAAATGAAAAAAGAAGTATCAATGGCAGAACTTATTACGACTGGCCCACGACGATAGAGCTGGTGAAACAATATGAACCGGAGATTATCTTTTTCAGTGATGCCGGTCCGGGTGTACGATGGGTAGGAAATGAAAGAGGGATTGCGGGAGAAACCAACTGGAACACCATCAGCACTGATACACTCTATGCAGGCAAAGCGGATATTAGTGACATATTGCAAACGGGATCGCCGGATGGCAAGCAATGGGTGCCGGCAGAGGTGGATGTTTCCATAAGGCCCGGATGGTTCTATCATAAGAAGGAGGATTCGTTGGTAAAAACGCCGGAACAATTGTTCGACATCTATCTCACCTCCGTGGGCCGCGGGTCAACACTTTTACTGAATGTTCCGCCCGACCGCCGCGGATTGTTTCATGAAAATGATGTTCGCTCGCTCAAGGGCTTCAGGGAATTGCTGGACAGGGAATTTGGAAAAAACCTGGCCGTGCGGGCAGATGTAACCGCTTCAGCGGTGAGGGGAAATGATGAGGCGTATGCTGCTTCAAACATCACCGACGGAAACAAGGACACTTATTGGACAACTGACGACCAAACCACGACGGGCAATTTTGAAATTACACTGCCCGGTCAATCAACGGTAAAATATGTTGTGTTGCAGGAGTACATCAGGCTCGGGCAACGTGTAAGCGGCTTTACGGTGGAAGTAATGAAGGATGATAACTGGCAGCAAGTGGCAAAGGCAACTACCATCGGTCACAAAAGGATACTGAAAATAGATCCGGTGAAAACAAGCAGGATAAGAGTGACAATTACGGGATCAAGGGCATGTCCCCTGATTTCAAATGTGGAAGTATATTGAAAGAGAGGTGATATTTTGGGAACATCACCTATATTCATGTTTAAATCATTTTTTGTATGAGAAATATGCTGATTGTTTTGTCGTTGGTGGCGCTTGCGTCATTTACGATGGCGGGATTTAAAAAGTTGTTCAACGGGAAAGACCTTACAGGGTGGAACGTACATGGTACCGAAAAATGGTACGTTGAAAATGGCGAGCTTATTTGCGAAAGCGGGCCCGACAAAGGGTACGGGTACTTATCGACCGACAAAGAATATGATAATTTCATCCTCGAGGTCGAATTTAAACAGGAAGCGAACGGTAACAGTGGAGTGTTTATCCGTTCCGACATAGACGGCACGAAGATCAGCGGATGGCAGGTTGAAGTGGCGCCTCCGGATCACAACACCGGTGGAATCTATGAATCGTATGGACGTGGATGGCTCATCAAGCCCGCCCCCGAAAAGGAAAAGATATTAAAGCCCAACGACTGGAACAAAATGCGCATAAAAGTTGATGGAGACGAGGTGACTTCGTGGCTGAACGGAACCGAGATGGTTCATTTAAAAGATGAGAAGATCGGACAGGGAAAGGGATTTATCGCTTTGCAGATTCACGATGGCGGTGGAATAAAAGTAAGATGGAAAAGTATTCGTATCAAGGAATTGAAATAGGTTAACATGGCGCAGAAATTAAGAGTGGGTGTGGTGGGCTTCGGAAAGTCGGCAAAGGTGTTTCATGTTCCATTCATCAACACGATGGAAGAATTTGAACTGGCGGCGGTGCTGGAAAGAAGATCTGGTGAATCGAAAGCGTTGTATCCTCACATAAAGCTTGTAAGAACGATCGATGAAATGGTGGCGCTGGATGATATTGACCTCGTTGTCATCACCACGCCGAATGACACGCATTTTGAATATGCGGCAAAATCGCTGAGGGCAGGCCGGCACACTGTGCTGGAAAAGCCCTATACCAACACTTCAGAAGAAGGATTGGAGCTGATTCGCATCGGTAAGGAATCGGGTAAGGTATTTTCGGTGTATCAAAACCGCAGGTATGTAAGCGATTTTCTAACTATGAAAGAATTGCTTGGTGACAACCTGCTCGGCGAGGTGCATGAGTTCAACGCCACTTACGACCGGTACAGGCCCGAGCCCGTGGAGGGATCATGGCGCGAGGCCGACCTTCCCGGGAGCGGCATCCTGTACGACCTGGGTCCGCACATCATTGACCAGGCGCTCAACCTGTTTGGTCATCCAAAAACGATCACAGCCGACATCCGCCAGCAGCGCTACTTCGCCAAAGTGGATGATTATTTCAATATCTGGCTCGATTACGGGTTTCTGAAAGTGATCCTGCACGCCGGTATGCTGGTGAGGGAGCAAGGACCGCGATACATGATCCAGGGAACGAAAGGCTCTTTTATCAAGTACGGCGAAGATCCGCAGGAGGCAAGGCTGAGGGCAGGCGATCTTCCGGTTGGTGCAGACTGGGGCAGGGAGAACGAGGATATTTATGGGCTGTTGCACACAGAAGTTAACGGTAATATCGTGCGGAAGAAAGTGCCATCCAAAAAGGGAGATTTTGGGTTGTATTACAAGCACATCTACGATTGCATTGTGAATCATGCGCCTGTCACCGAACGGCCGGAAGACGGGTACAACACTATCCGTATCATCGAACTGGCCATCGAAAGCAGCAAGCAGAAAAAAACATTGAATTGTACGGGATTGTTGTAAATTAGGACTTAACTCCTCCTTGTATGAAAAAGTTTGCTTTTTATAACGCAGCTTTTTTAACGGCGTTCGTTTACATTCAGTTTCCCCATTATACGGTATCATCCAAAGAAATCAGCCTGCAGGAGTATAAGGCAAGAGCCGCTATTTCGTGTACTCCCGACCGTAAGGGCCTGGATCAGCTATTAGCCGACACGGAAATTCCGTTGATGCCGGGCTCCGGATCGTACGTTTGGAAGATCGATACCAAAAGCGACAGTGCGCAGTTGTATTTCAAACAGGGCATTAATACGTATTATGGCTTTCACATTATAGAATCGCTGGCCTCATTTAAAAAAGCAGCCAGGTTCGATCCCGGAAATCCTATGGTGTGGTGGGCCCAGGCGTTGGCATACGGCCCCAACATAAACGATGTGGGTTACTCCGCCTCGGCCGAAGCGCTTAACGCTGCACGCAAGGCGGCGTCGCTGTCGGAAAAGGCAACACCCGTGGAAAAGGCGTTGATCAATGCGATGCAGTTGCGATACAGTGAAGATACCACGACGTCACGCGAAATACTCAACCAGGCATACACCGATGCGATGAGGTCCGTGTACGCAAGATTTCCCGATGAGAAGGACGTGGCTGCGCTGTACGCCGACGCGATGATGCTGCAGCACCCCTGGGAATTGTGGAACGTAAACGGCACACCCAAACAATGGACGCCCCGCATACGGCAGGTGCTCGAAACGGCCCTTGCCAAAGAGTCGATGCATCCCGGCTTGAACCATTATTATATTCACGTGATGGAGCCCTCTCCTTATCCCGAAAAGGCCCTGAAAAGCGCGGACGTGCTGGGAAGCATTACTCCCGGGCTCGCTCATCTCGTGCACATGCCGTCACATATTTACCTGCGTACCGGCAATTATAATAAAGGCGCCGCCATCAACGAGGTGGCGGTTGGCAGGTTCAGGGAATATAGCACCCTTTTTCCAGATGTTTGGAACGGCGCGTTTATTTACCTGCTGCACAATCAGCACATGCTGGTGAACTGCGCGATGCTCGCCGGCAGGTATAAAACGGCCCTTACGGCAGCATACGAACTCCAACAATCGATAGACAGCGCCACACTGGCTTTGCCGGCCCCTATTGGTTCACTGATACAGTACATGTACATGGCGCCCGTACTGGTGCAGATCCGTTTTGAACAATGGGATTCATTGCTGAATGTGGACAGGCCGAGGCAGCACCTGGTTTATGCCAATATCCTTTATCATTTTGGAAGGGGAATGGCACAGGCGGGAAAAAATAACCTGGAAGAAGCCGCCAAAGAATCCGCGCAAATGCCCGGGCTGATGAAGAATAAAGATTTAAAGATACCCATGGCGCCCTTTTCTGCCGCCATCGAAGGCGCCACAGCCGCCAACGAATTATTGCTGGGCACCATAGCGCTGAAAAAAAATATGCCAGCGGAGGCGGCCGCACATTTTTCCCTGGCTGCTGAAACGGAATCAAAGATGGTTTACAACGAACCACGCGACTGGTTTTTGAATCCCAATCAATATCTTGGATCCGCCTACCTGAAAATGAAAGATTACGCCAAAGCAGAAGCGGCGTTTATGAACGACCTGAAAGTGAACGACAAGAATGTATGGACACTGAACAGGTTGCACCAAATGTACCTGCAGCAGTCAGACAGGTCAAAGGCAAGTGAGTTGCAAAAGCAGTTCGAGGAAGCCTCGTCGGCGTCGGATATTGATTTTGCCCGGCTCTATTTCTGAATGGAGGAGGCGCTATGCGACCCTTTCCTTGAGTGTTTTAATGGCGCCATTTACTCCGCGTTTCGCATATCCTTTCAGGTATTCCAGCCATTCAGGTAGCCATTTCTCTTTGTCGGGATCAAAAAATATTTCTTTTTCAAGAGCGCTGAATACATTTTTGGGCCGGTATTTTTTTACACGATGGGCTCTTTCCATGCATGTGTAATGAACGCGTTCGTTCCTGATCACTCTTCTTAAGCTTTTATTTCCTTTCAGATCCACAATGGCGCGTTCGAAAATTCCAAAGAGCCTGTAAAACATGCTCATGGAGCTGCGCAATTCTCCACAGCTATCGCACACCTGCTGTGCAAGGTATTCTTCATCGAATTCGAGGCCGGTATGGCGTGCTTTTTCTGCCATCCAGTGCAGCGCTATGTTGCTGAGTCCGCAGTCAACATACCCGCCTCCTACATTGGCGTGCGACCCGGAGAACCATACCTGCTCGCAAATGCCGCCCAGCCTGGCCCGCTCTTCGGGGTCGCTCACCTCCCAAAGTGCGGGCCGGAACACGCGCCGTTTCTCATCCAGTGCAAGCGCCTGGAAAGCATACCTGATCTGGTTGCTCAGCTTTACGTCGTGGAACTGGTACTTGCGGTTCCACCAGTTGAACCATGGTATGGGAATGCCAAGTGCGCCCACGGTATCCCACACACCCATGAACGCGATGGGCGTTTCGTGTTCGATACCATACGACCGCTTAAACGCTACCATCGTGTCGCTGTCGGGATGCGTAAGCTCGGTCCGGTCGCGGTACAATTTGTAAGCGTCGCCAATAAGGTGCATGAAGCCGGGTTTCATGATGCCGCAGTTGCGGATGAGACCGCTAAGGCTGCGCACGGTGTAGGCGCCGCGGCTAAATCCAAACAGGTAAATTTCATCGCCCGGTTCATAGCTCCACATCAGGAATTTATAAGCGTCCTGTATGTTTTGGTCGATGCCCATGCCGGTGCCGCCACCCAGCAGTTGGTCGGTAATGGCAAAACCGGTTCCTACACCGGGCCCATAAAATTTTACCTGTGCGGTGATGGTGTTCTTCGTTTGCACGGCCTTGTATAACTTTTCCACGTTGGTTTCAACTGGTTGCCCCCGGTCGGTACTGCCGGGCTTGTTCCAGGTGCCGTCGCAACAAACGATTATTTTTTTCATAGCATTATCTTTTAATATGGGCAACAGCAGCCGTTATTCGGGCGAAGGCCGCGTTGAAAGTAATTGCAGCGGGTTTGCCAAGCGCTTCATACACTTCCGCGTAACACATCTTTTTTAATTCATCGGCTTTCGCTGGCGGGTTGCTCTTCACGATCACATCAATGATGCTTTCCATTTCACCGGTGGTGTCGATATACGGAAGCAATGCTGCAAGCGATTCGCTGCTGTTCTTTTCTTTATTAAAGAAGCCGATTGTGTACGTCACTTTACCCTCCACCTGCTGCCGTAGCATCAAATCGGCCGCCGAAAGCAATAGCGTATCCCCGCTTGTTTGTAATGCGTGTATTTCCTGCTTGCCGGCACTTATATCGAGTTGAACAAAAAACCTGTTTCCATTACCAACCGGGTATTGCTTCGTATCGAATGGATATTGGTTCGCGGGCCCGACATGAATGTGCCGGTTCACGGCGGATTCCGTTTGCCAGGCGTCGGGAACGAGATCGCTTTCTTCGGAGCGGCCGCTCAGGTATCCTTCCCTTGACTTCACTTTCAAAGCAGACTTAAGCATTTCAACGAGCATGTTCGTTGAATTTTCCGGCCGCGGCGTTGGACTGATCACAAATATGCCCTTGCCCGATACAATAACGCGTACCATGTCGAGCGAGGTGGAGAATACCAGGATGTCATCATCTTTCAATTTCGTTCCGGGCCGCAGTTGCTCATCCGTCGCTTTGTTTTTTACGTGCCCAACCACCTTGGTAACGGTGTACTGGCTGAGAAGGGGAGATTGCGCGAGCAGCATCGCAACCAGTAGCATGCAAAATGTTCGTGTGTTCATAATCGTTATCATAACAATCACTTATTAGCTTTGATAAAATAGAACTGTCCGCCTTCGTTGCCGTCTCTTCCAAATACATTCAGTTCCGGTTCTTTGTTCGTTTGGTTCCGTACGCCGGAAAAAATAAGGTTGTACAGCACTTTTGCCGAAAGGTATTTTTCGTCATTCTCTTCAAGCGCCTTCATCACCATTTTAATGAATATGCTTTCGCCGGGAACTTTTTCAAGTCCGCCGCTGGTAAGCATTTGCCGGCTTTTGAATTTGTATTCATACTTCTGCGGCACGGCATTGTCATCGTCGGCACCGCCGCGCATGGCGGCGCTGTAGCACGCGTCGGAAATCATCAGGATGTGCCGCGCGCCACATCCGGAGATAATTTCGTCGAGTTTTTTATTGGAGATATAATCTATCTCGGGCGCGTTGGCATTAAGCGGTACCCAGTACCCGATGAGTTCGCTGCCTGCCTTTTTATATGTGCCATGACCTGCGTACATCAGGATTAAATTGTCATTTTCACCGAGCGATTCGAGCTTTGCGCTCAGCAACGACAACACCTCAACATACCCTTTGTCATAAATTTCCAGGATGTTGGATGAATCGAATCCATAATAATTCATGAGCAGCTTTTTGTACAAACCCGCCTCTGCAATGGTGGTGGGCAGCTTGTTCCACTTTCCGCTGTAGTTGCTGTTGGCGATGAGGATGGCATGAAATACGGGTTTCACATCTGCAGGAACGGGCTGTATCCCGAGATCGTTGACTGAAGTGCCGTTCTGCTGCTGCCATTGATAAGTAACGGTTGACACCAAACCGTTTTTGTTAGCGGCCTGCACTGTTAAGGTAGGCGCATCGCCTTTAATGCTGGCAGAAAAATATCCGTCGTCTTTGATTCCCTGCACATCCATGCCATTGATCTTTACCCAGTCCACTCCTGTCGCATCTTTGGCAATACCGCTCACAAATAGTTGTCCAGAGGCAGCGTTTTCTTTCTGCACTATTGTTTCTGTAACGATGGCCGGGGTAAGCAACTGAATTTGCGGCGGTGTTTGTGCCCGCGCCTGTGCCTGTTTCATCTTGCTGTCCAGCTTCTCGATTTTTGCTGCCATGCCGGCCAACTTTGGATTAAGCACCTGCACTTTTTTGTAGTAGTCGAGCGCTTTCTCGTTTTCCATCAGTTGTTCCAGTACCCAGGCGGTTCGGAACATCACATTCGAATATTCATGGGCGAGCGTCAGGTTTGTGTTCTGATCCTGGTTGCTTTGTTTATACTCTTCCAGGGAAGCCTGCAATAGCGGAAGTGCGGCTTTGTAATCCTTAACCCGTATGAAATCTGTGCATGCGGTGATGTATTTGGCCAGGAAGCGAAACGACTTGTTTGCCTCCATGTAACCCTTCAATTTTTTATCCCTGTACATTTTATACTGAACAGAAGCGTTCTCCATCTGGTTGGCCGCGAGGTAAACGAGTACGAGGTTGATGTTGATGCGTGCATTAGCGGGATCATGCCGCAAGGCTTTCACATAGTCGTTGATGGCGAGGTCATACATTCCCTGGTTGTAATAAACCAGTCCGCGATTATTCAAGGCGTCGGTATAGGCGGTGTCGCTTTTCAGCGCGCTGTTGTAAAAAACAATTGCAGAGTCATAGTGTCCCCTCCACGCGTACATCATTCCGCGTGTGTTGAGTGCCTCGCGCAGATGCGGGTTTAGCTCCAGGCTTTTCCGGATGTCCTTATCCGCCTGTTCGGTATTGCCGGAAAGGAACCACCCAAATGCGCGAAGGTTGAACGCCGGAGGATATACCGGGTCGATACGCAAAAGTTCATTAGCGTAGTAAATGGCTGAGTCATAGATACCGGTTTTTTGGTGAAGGTTACCGATATTGAACAAAGCCATTAGGTTTTGAGGATCCAGCTCGAGCATTCTCCGGTAATCGCTGAATGCATCTTTATATTTCTCCTGCTCCACGTAAAGGTTGCCGCGATTGTTCAGGGCATTTACGTGTGAAGGGTTTATTTTCAGTACCTGGTTATAGTCCTGCATGGCCAGATCGTCTTTATTTAGCCTGGCGTACACGTTGCCGCGGTTGTCGAGTGCATCAGCGTGTTTGGGGTCGTCGCGAAGAATGTCATTATAATCTTTCAGTGCAAGGTCGTATTTGCCGGCGGTAAAATAGGCGTTGCCGCGATTGTTCCGGGCATCGTGGTATTTGGCATTGATTTTTAAGGCTTCGCTGTAATCGATGATGGCCAGGTCGTAGTGTTGTTGATAATACCGGCTAAGGCCCCGATTGGTGAGGCTCACAACATCTTTCGGATCGAGCCGCAATGCCTCATTGAAGTCGGCCACCGCTGAATCATACATTTTCGAAAGCAAATAAACGTTGCCGCGTTCGCGCCAGGGTGCAGCGAGTTGGTTATTCAACGTAATGGCCCTGGTGTAGTCCGCAATGGCCGCGGCATAATTCTTTAGCAGCTTGTAGGCGTTGCCGCGGTTGAACCTCGTGGCAACATTGTTACTGTCCAGCAACAACACCGTTGAATAATCGCTGACGGCGAGCTCGAGTTTTCCCTGGTAGAAAAATACATTTGCCCTGTCGTTTCGGGCCTCGGTATTTTTTGGATGCATATTGATCGCAGCAGTAAAGTCTTTTATGGCCGCGTCATAATCTTTCAGGTTCGTATAAAAATTTCCCCTGCTAACGAGTGCATATGCAGCGTTCGGTTCGGCGGCCAGCGCCTCCGAATATTTTTGCAGCGCCAGGTCGTTCTTTGCGAGCTTGCTGTAACATTCGGCCATGCCGGTGATCACCTCTGCATTTTTTGGTTCGATCGATAAATAGGCGGCATAATCCTGCAATGCCTGCGGGTACTGTCCCTTTTTCATATAGGCGTCGCCGCGAACACTCCATGCATCAGCCGCGCGCGCGTCGATCTTTAGCACGTCACTCATGTATTTAATGCAGTCGTCCATTTTGGACTGCGCATAACTGATGTTGCCGAGGCTGTACAAGGCGTCGGAATTGGTGGGATCATACATGAGCGCCTGCGTGTAATCGGCAATAGCCGCTTCATACATGCCGGTAGTTTTGTACGTGTTTCCGCGATTGATCAATGCGTACGCGCTCTTTGGATTGTTGGCGATGGCGGCGGTGTAGTCGGCAAGCGCCTTGTCATAATTTTTTAAGAAGTAATAGCAAAGCCCCCGCGCATTAAGAATGTCATCGTTAATGGGATTCAGTTCCAACGCCCTGTCGAACTCACCAATTGCCTGCGTTAAGTTGTTTTGGTAGTAGTAGCACATTCCGCGTATGTACCAGGCGCGCATATATTTCGGGTCGAGGCTTAGGCTTTCGGAAAGGTCGCCGATGGCCGCATCATATTTTTCCTGCCAGTAGTAAGCATCCCCGCGGTTGAACCACGCGAGCGCATAGGATGGATCGAGTTGCAGCGCACGCCCGTAGTCGCTGATGGCGGAGTCGAGCCTGTCGAGATAATAATAATTATTTCCGCGCCCGTTCCACACCTTTGCGTTTTTTTCGTCGAGCTGGATGTAGCGGCTGAAATCAGCAATCGATTCCCGGTACCTGCGCAGGTAATAATATGCATGTCCCCTGTTTTTCAGCGCCTCTTTATTGTTTGCATCAACAGTTAATATCTTGTTGCAGTCGTCAATGGCGAGCTGGTACGCTTTATTATCATTGTACGCCTCGCTCCTTTGCACATAAAGTGCAACACTGTCGGGGTTCGTCTGGATAAGCAATGTAAACCGCGATATCCGCTGCTGCGGCGATTCGTCCTGCGCAATGCAGCGGGTAAGGCTTGCAAGAAAAGTAAATATGAGAACGATTCTTTTCATGGTTCAGCGTTTGTCGCTACGACGTTAGCTCTTTGTATTTTTTGTTTTTTATATATTCTATACCTGAAAACATCAGTGAGGGAAGAAACAGCGCCATCTGTACATTAAAGAATATCAACGTGATCAACGACAGCAGCAGCATCGCTCCTAAATACGATATGTACGTTTTAAGAAAATTGGACAGGTACGACGAGAACAGGAATTTGAATTTGAACTTCACTTCCGGCATGTTCTTAAAAAGTGCGATGTAGCTTAATGCAGACATCGAGACGAGCAAAATAACGATCAGCCATTTGTTCATCACATGCTGCCTGTTATGAAGGCTCAGGTAAATATTGGCCAGCAGCACCGGGCCGGTCATTTTACCTACGGGCGTTACGTGAACGTCTTCATTGAAATTGCCCACAATCACAATCTTATTATTGAATGCCGTGGCATAATTTTCGGGGTTCGCTTCGATGTCGAGCAGCAATTCGCCCATATTGTAATATTGGAGAGATAGCTGCTCTTTACCGGGACGTGCAACATTTTTCACCTGTATGGATTGCATGTCGTCAACGGCGGTTGATTTTACCAGGTCTTCGTCTTTAATAAAATAGCTTGGCCATATTGCGGAAAGGCAGAGGCTGTCGTTGCAGGTGGGGTAGAAGAAGTGGTCGCTGTATCTTACCCCATTAACTTTTTCGTGCAGCAGTATCGGTATCGACCGGATGTTCTCCTGGTTCATGATCCTGAACTTATTGAATGTTGCGCTGAACGTTCTGTAATCGGAGTACCCATACTGGGCGTCGTAAAGAGGTTTCCAGTACCTGCCTTCGCTGTTTTTAACAAGCGGTAGGATAATGTCGGGATTCCGTTTTATTTCTGCCTGCATCATGCTGTCGATGCGTATGTCGGGAGTGAAGGGATAATAAAACTGGATATCTAGTACTGTAAATGCCGGCCGTTGTTTTACCGAATTGATAAAATGCAGAAATCTGTATATTTTTCCCCTGTCGGAGATGGCAACGTTACCGTATTCGATGGTGTCTTCCGCGAGCGCTAGGTCTTTCCCTGTGTTGATGAAAACGAGCGAAGCCTTCACTTTGGGCGGGGGCGAGTAGAGCTTGTCTTTGACGAAAAATATTTTTTTGAAGAAGCTGTCTTCCAGTACAAGCGTGTAGTCATAGTTCTGGTACTTCCATGTCACAATTAAAATAATAACTGCACAGAAAATAGAGGCCAATATTTTTTTGACTGCACCCATTATTTAATTTTGTTGCTGATCTTCGATTTTAACTGGTCGCGCGTGGCATCGATCATGGTGTTGGCATTGTCGAATACCAGTTTGGTGACGAAATTATTTTTAGTGGTTTCCTTCACTTTAACGCGTATCGAATACGCACCCTGGCTATACCCCGGCGCTATCAGCCCATCGGGTTCCCGGTGGTAACCGAAGGAGCGGGGAACAATAAACGATTTTCCCGTGAGCAGGCTGTCGGTAAGCGAAGCATAAAATGTTTCGTAATTGGTAGCTGCCGTATCGAGCGGCGCTTCCCGCAAAAACAGAAAGAACCTTCCGAGCGTCACGCTGTCGTATATTTTGCCATCGTCGCTAACATATGAGGTCATGAAATTGATCTCGAAATCCATGTTCAGTATCTTTTGCTTTGCCATCGCGGGCACTTTGGCTTTTGCATAGCGCAGGTCGAAAGACTTCAATCGCAGCCTGAACATGGAGTTGTTCATGATCTCGGACAGATTGGAAGTGTCTATCGTGAAATTAGCGATCAGCGCCGTGTCTGTTTCACCCGATTTTGACTCGAAGGTTCTGATGATGGTGAAGCCGCTGAACTGCATCCCTACTGGATCGAACGGCCCCTCGCTGGATAGCTGGTCATAGAAGTACAGCCCGGTAAGTCCGAAATCGTAGGCCGCGAGATATTTTTTCTGATCATTGGCGATCATCTTTTTTACGGCATTTGAAGCAAGCGATACCATGTTGCCGGCCAGTGGCGCCAACAATCCCCTGCTCTGTCCTCTCTCTACCAGCGACCGTTCATTCATGGTAAGCGCCTCCTGCGACGGTACCAGTTCAGAATTGATGACGTTGCTGCGTTCAGCTATTTTCATGTCGAGCCATTCCTCTTTCGTTGCCGACCCCACGCGCGATGCGACGCAACCGGCGGCCATCATAGCAATCGCCAGCATCAAATAAGCTGCTGCTAGTGAATTCCTCATAATTCTTCTCTTTGGGCTTGTTGCAAAAACGTTTTTACGTGTTCAACAATCTTTCTCGCCGCATCTTCCTTTTTATCTGCGGCCATCGTTATTTCATATTGGTCCAGCCTTTCCCGCCGGCCCCGAAACAACGATACCTGCACCGTGAGCCTGTTGTTGTTAACCTGGTATTTTCCACGCAGGGCATAGGCATTGGATGAAAGGGTAGAAGGAGCGAAGGTCAGCGGGCTTTCCCTTCCCAAAGCTGCTTCATTGCTGAGTTGGCGATCCACCAGGTAAGAGATATCCAGGTCGTCACTCAACAGTTCTTCATCCTGGATGAACCTGGAACTTGTAAATAATGTTTTTTTCGAAGAAAGAACGATGTTGTCAATGATGTCTTTATCGGCAATGCCTATTTCGAAGCTGGCGTTACCGATGATCTGCGGATCCTGGCGGCCGCCAATTTCGCGCGCCAGCATTTTCACATTGTCGCAGGCAAAGTTGAACCACCGCGTTACGTCGATGAATTTGTGATCGCGCAAGCCGTTGCCAAACTTTATTCCCGAGAGCAGGCTGTACGTCAGCAGTCCCTGTCCGTACAGGCTGGTTTCATAGGCCGGTTGTCCGGCGGCCGACGCGGCGAGTATGAAGGTGCCGGTTTTATCTTTCAGGCTTTCCAATGCACGCTGCTGATCTGCCGGTATTTCTCGTTTGCCGATCAAAGCCTGGAATTGCTGAACAACCTGTCCGCTGTTGCAGGCATCGAGGATGAGCAGTTGCTTGTTGGCTTTTATTTTCCGGAGCCATTCTTTCAGTTCATCGGTACTGATGGCCACTTCTTTTTCAATACCGTTCATTTCAAGGGAAGCGGCGTCGGCAGTGAGTAGGTAAAAATTTTTTTCGCCTGCCCGCAAAATTCCATGTCCGGCAAAGAAGATGACGAGAATATCGTCCGACCGCGCCCGTTGGGCAATCGTATCGATCGCCTTTACAATTCTGTCCTTTGCCGGCCATCTTACGCTGCCGTGCTCGGTGTTAATGTCGAAGCAGAACACATGTTGCCTTCCGTCTGCATTCAACAGTTTACGTGCGCACGACGCCACTGCTGCTGTAAAATCCACCGCATCTTTGGAAGCGTATTTCAATTGGAGCTTTTCATTTTTGTAATGACTTATACCAACAGAAATGATGTACATGTTGGGATAGGCCACAGGTCTTTTTATCGCTTGGGCCACCTGGTAGGCGCCTCTCGAAGTCATTAGTCCTTCGCGCGTGGTGGCCTTAACAATGAGCAGATTTTCCGTACCGGATACCAGGTAATCCTCCACCGTCTTTTCGTTCACCTCCAGCGCATATGCATTGCCCTGCTTTTGCACCAAAGAAGGATCGTATTTTCTTAACAACTTTCCATTCACATACAACTGGATTTCTCCGATGCCCCCCGAACGTGGTGTGATGAAATAATGATAGCTGCCACCAACTGCACCTTTTTCTTCCACTAAAGGAGTGTAATTGCAGATATTTATTTCACTTATTTTTTTCGCTGTGATGGGTTCACTGTTGCCGCCACTCAGCTTGCTCACGAGGCCGGGTTCCCAGCTAAGGTCCTTGAACTGCTCGAGGTCGATGATTTCGCCTCCGCACACATAATACAGCATCTTGCGCGCGTTTTCGGTGCCATCGTAATGCCCATCGTTGTCTATGGCGAGGTAATCGGTGCTGTCCACGGCAAAAAAAGTAAACAGAAATTCACCGGTTGTCGCGTTCCATTTTTTCAACGTATTATCTTCTGAGGTGGTGACGACAAACTTAGCATCGGGACTGAAAGCGGCAGATTTCAGTGCAGCCGTGTGGCCTTTCAAAACGTGCAGCAGGGCGCCGTTTTGCGCATCCCAGATGCTCGCGGTATTGTCTGATGAGCCGAGCACCAGCAGCTTTCCATCATTGCTGTAATGTGCCGAGTGTATGGAGGCTTTGTGCAGCCGCAATGTATATTGCAATGTCCCGTCTTCGATGCGCCAGATCTTTGCCGTATTGTCCGTCGAAGTGGTGGCCATATGCCTGCCGTCCGGACTCACAATGGCTGAATTGAGTGAGCCCGTATGGCCGGCCAGTGTATATATTAATTTACCCGAAGCGGCGTCCCAGATCTTTGCCGTCGAATCCCACGCCGACGTGATCACGTATTTATCGTCGCTGCTGAAAACGGCGGTCCTTACTTTATCGGTGTGCCCCTTTAACTCATGCAGCAGGCGGCCATCGGGTACGCTCCATACTCTTGCCGACTTGTCGGCCGAAGCAGTTACGAGGTAACGGCCGTCATTACTGAAATTTACCCATTTCACATAGTCGGTGTGACCACTCAACTCGGCAACCTGCGCACCTGTTTCAGCCACAAATATTCTCGAAGTATTGTCCCACGAGGTGGTGACGATGTATTTACCGTCATCGTTGAAAATCGCAGAGCCCACCCAGTCGGTATGGCCGGTTAAACGGTGCAGCGGACGGCCATCGGGCACGCTCCACACGATCGCCGAATTATCTGATGAGGCCGTTATGACGTAGCGTCCATCGCCGCTGAATGCGGCGGTATTGATCCAGTCGGTGTGTCCCTTCAGTTCACTCAGCAGGCGGCCGTTTTGCGCGTTCCATATTTTTGCGGTATTGTCCCATGAAGCGGTTACAAGGTATTTACCGTCCCTGCTGTACGCTGCGGAGGTAACCACGCTGGTGTGTCCTTTCAACGTTGCCAATGCATCGCCCGAGGGCAACGACCAGATGACCGCTGAATTATCCATCGAGGCAGTAACGATAAACTTTCCCTGTGCATCAGCAGCCGCTGTATTCAGCGCCGCCGAATGTCCTTCGAGCGATGTTAATTGTTTTCCGTTGGCGGCATCCCACACGGCGGCTGTATTATCGGCTGACGCGGTGACGATATAATTGCCATGAGAGGCAAACACTGCCGAAACCACCGGCGCAGTGTGCCGGTTCATGATATACCTTGTCGTTCCGTCGATGACGCTCCACACGCGCGCCGTTCCATCGTTCGAAGACGTCAACACATATTTTGAAGTTTCATCGAATGTTACCGTGTTCACTGCTGCCGTATGGCCTTGTAATGTGCGGATTATTTTTCCGCTCGTGGCCAGCCATATTTTGCAGGTGCCGTCTTTCGAGGCTGTGGCCACCAGTTTTCCGTCGTGACTGAAACTGGCGTGGTTCACCCAGTCGCCATGTCCTTTCAGTGTTGCAATAATTTTGCGATTTGAAAAATTGACTACCCTGGCGGTGCCGTCCTTCGATGCTGTTACAAAATATTTTCCATCAGGTGAAAAGGAAATGTTGTTGACAGAGCCGGTATGAAGCTGTAAAGTCGCATTTATCTTTCCCGTTGCTGTTTCCCAAATTTTGACGGTATTGTCCCACGACGCGGTAACCACATACTTATCGTCGTTCGAAAAAGCGGCCATGTTTACCCAGTCGCCGTGTCCCTTCAATACATGGAGCAGGGCGCTGTTGGCTGCGCTCCAAATAATCGCTGTACTGTCTTTTGAAGAACTGACAATATAGCGGCCGTTGTGGCTGAATGTGGCGGCCGTGAGAGAGGCGCTGTGGCCTTCCAGGTCGTAAAGCAGCCTTCCTTCGGGCGACGTCCATATTTTAGCGGTGTTATCCCACGAAGCAGTGACGATGAATTTTCCATCCGGACTGAACGCGCCTGTACTTACCGAACTCGTATGGCCTACTGGCAGCACAAGCTCCGGCGACTGTGCCCATGCAGACACGCCATACAACAACATCACTCCGCATGCTGCCACCCGTTTCATAGGTACTTTTTTACGCCACCATAGTTTGTTTGTCGGCTACTCTTAATTGGTTGCGGGGCGGCCGGCTGTTGATGAAGAAGAGGACGCCCGATGCCAGTATCAGGCCTATGCCGATAAACAACGCGGCCCGTGATGCAACGCCATCACTTGTCGTATAGGTCATCACCGCTTTTCCGAAACTGTCTTTTTCAATTTTTGCATTCGATGCCGATGGAGGAAGATGTATTTTTTGAATTTGCTGGATCAGCATGCCGTTGGTGGCCAGATCCATGTTCATTACAAATTCGCGATCGGACAGTTTGGTGATGTCGGGATCCTTGCTCTCGAGCTTCGACACCCATTTCCCGTCACTGTTGATGCTGGCCAGGCCCAGTGCCTTAAACTTCAGTTTATAGGAACGGTCCATGGCTTCTTCCGTATAACTGAAGTCGGACAGATGATATTTCGGTAAAGCCTTTTCTATTTCTCGTTTCAACATCGAAGTGTTGTTGCCGATATTTTTTTTGAACATGTCCCACTGCGAAGCATTTAATTTCATCGACACTTCGATTATGGCATTCCCTAAATCATCAACCGATATGTCGAATGTTTGCTTGATGCCTTTTATTTCTTCCTGGCCCCTTGTGATGAATGCAGTGATGCATATCAGCAGCACCAGGTATATTTTTTTGAGGATCGTCGGTCTCATATTTATTTATTGTAAGGAGTTAATGATGTTGAGCACTGTGGATTGGTATTGCGTTCCCGTAGTGGAATTGGCGCCTGCTGCAATTCCGGTGATGCCATTGCCGGTATTCTTCCATGCTGCCATCCAGTTGATGGATTGGCCATTAACCGATGTTTGGCCGCTAAAAATATCGTATCCGCTATTTGTTTTTCCTGCGTGCTGGTATTGAAGATATCCCCCGTAATTGGCGATATATTGCCGGATGGTGGCCAGCGCCTGTTCGCCATTGCTGTAGCCGGAGAAATTATACACCTCAACATATGCCGTATTGTTGCTGTTAGCGATAAGATGCTTTAACTGCGGGATAAACTGCGCGTTCCCCGGAGCGATTTTCCACGATGAGGGATAGGCGAAGGTTACCGGGCCCTGGTAAAGACTGTATCCTGCGGGCCTTTTGTTGCTGCGGCCGGTATTATTG
>CBIGXK010000028.1:0-20442 GCA_966193805.1 uncultured bacterium
GATTTTAAGCTGATCTGACATTGTAATGCTTTGATAAAAAACAGGAACATGCTGAAATACGCAGCACATTGCAGCACCGGCGCCATGTTGCCCGGCAACATGTTAAATCCGGTGAGGCGGTGGCACAATGCTGCAGGCATTAGCATGCAGCACAAAATGAATATGCCGTTCACGATCCAGAATGGCGGGTACCGTACCAGCGGTACATCGGGAGGTTGATCGAATATTTCATCGTAAAAAAAGAGGCAGCCGGCTGCGATCAATAAAGCGTGGAGCAAAAGCGGGTAGGCCGTTTCGCTGCTGAGGGAGTTGGTGTACCACCAGCAGGATGAGAGGCCGAGAGGAAATAGCTGAAAGATGAATAGCACCGTTCGCGAGGGCATGTCTTTCGTGAGCTGCTTCTTGATATAGAAAAGCAGCAGCAGGAACTCGGCAGTGAGGCAAATATTGACAATCGTGGAGGAGGTGGTGCTTTGCCAGGGGTATACCGCATTGGCGATGCACTGCAGCAGTATTGCCACGGCGGCGAGCAGCAGCGTAAAGAACCATTTCGGTTTTGCGGTGGCGAGGGCGATGATGACAGACAGTGACTGAATAGCCACGATAACGGTCGGGATCAAAAAAATCTTCGGCATGAGGTAAGAGGTTTCAGCGGTTATTGTAAAGGCCGCCAAATTAGAACATAAGACAAAAAATCATCCTGTGATTTAACATCAAAATGGAGAGAAACAAACTTTGGGATGGTGGTGTAAAAACAGTTGGGGGTGGGGCCACCCCGCCAGCGGGCGGATACGGTTGCCCTCGGGGGAAAAGTTAAAAGTTAAAACTTAAAACGTCTCCGGGCTCCCCATCCCGGAACAAAATCAGGCACCCGGGGCCAAATCCGCTCTTTCAGCGGGGTTCACAAGAAAAAGCTGCCTGCGAAAGTGGGGAGTTGTCAAATCTATCTCCAGGAAACATTCAATGCTGATAAGCTGGTCGCTGCTGCACGAGTATGTCGCCGCTACGTAAAAACCTTTGAACTGGTATAAAAATATCCTGCGGTAGGTGTCAGCGGTTTGCGCCATTAGCTTTCCGACCTGGCAGATCGCCGATAATTGCTCCATCTCACTCAATATCCTGAACTGATCCAGTGTCATAACAACCGCTTTGATGAATGATTTACGCGCCTACTGAATCTACAACATTTCGGGGGAATGACCTATTTTAATTTGAGGGACAATCCAAAAACAAAAATGCCTGTTTTACAGGAGTAAAACAGGCAATAATTTCAACAGCACAGGTTTAACCGGTCTTAGAATTTCAAAGGTGTGGATTAAAAGGATTTTCGGACTTGGATCTTAAAAAAGTTGACTGACATCGGATGTTAGCCAGAAATTTCATAGAAACCTGGATTTTGCAGGACGGTTTTTGTCGGACATTGGATCAAAACAGCTAAATGACGCAGTCAGTCAACTTATATAACAAATTTAAATGTGGATAACTATGTTAACAAGAGCACAATTGCCCTATTTGAATTGTTCGGATTTTACCCAATTTGCCGTAAAAGCTGCAAAACCGTATCGGAAAATCACGATGTCGCAGAAACGAAAAGCCACGATGGCACCACTTTTTAAGTAAATTCCGAAATAGTATAATTTCGTAGATACACACTAGTATTTATCGCGAAAAATTACCATCTTGTGCGAAATTCAAACCTAAATAGAAAACCGTATGAGACAACAGGACCCAGGACGACCTATTAAAGTAGCCATCGCAGATGACCATGCCCTGTTCCGCGCCGGAGTCAAAACAGCCCTTTCAGTAATAAAAGACGTCGAATTGATCGCAGAAGCCGATAACGGCATGCAACTGATCAACCTGCTCAGGCACATTGAACCCGATGTGATCCTGCTCGACATCCAGATGCCCATCATGGATGGTATTCAAACACTTCCTGAGATCCGCAAGATCCGACCCGAAGCAAAAGTGATCATCCTGTCCATGCACAACGACCATTCGATGATCTCGAAGCTCATGGAAATTGGCGCCAACAGCTATCTCACCAAAAATTCCGATTCAGAAACGATATACGAAGCCATCAAAACCTGCTACGAAAATGAGTTCTTCTTCAATGAACTCACCAACAAAGCACTGCTTGCCGGCCTGAGAACGAAGCGAACGGATTCGTACGGCATACCCGAGGCCGACCTTTCTGAAAAAGAACTGCGCGTGCTGCGCCTGATGTGCGAGGAAAAAACAACAAAGGAAATTGCCGATATCGTAGAGATCAGCCCGCGAACCGTCGAAGCCATCCGCGACAAGCTCAAAACCAAAACAGGCGCCAAATCAATGGCAGGATTGGTGATGTATGCCGTGAAAAACGGCATCATGGACGAGGCAAAATAAGCGTTATGCAAACTCCCGGTTTGTGGTAACATGAATGGCAGCTATCTTTGCTCGCCAATTATTTTGCTCATTTATCAATATCATCTCAATGAAAGTTACTGTAGTGGGCGCTGGTGCCGTTGGGGCCACCTGCGCTGATAACATTGCCCGGAAAGAACTGGCAAGTGAAGTCGTACTCTTAGATATCAAGGAAGGAATTGCTGAAGGAAAGGCGCAGGACATGATGCAATGTGCCGCGCTTCTTGGTTTTGACACCCGCATCACCGGGTCAACCAACGACTATTCGAAAACCGCCGGCAGCGATGTGGTAGTGATCACTTCCGGTCTGCCACGCAAGCCTGGCATGACAAGGGAAGAACTGATCGGTGTGAATGCCGGCATCGTCAAAAATGTTGCTGAAAACATCCTTAAATATTCGCCCGATGCGATCCTTATCGTGATCAGCAACCCGATGGATACCATGACCTACCTCGCTCTCAAATCGACCGGCCTGCCTAAAAACCGGATCATCGGCATGGGTGGTGCGCTCGACAGCGCAAGGTTCAGGTACCAGCTCAGCCGTCACCTCGGCGCCAGCCCTGGCGATCTCAACGCCGTTGTGGTGGGCGGACATGGCGACACAACAATGATCCCCCTCATTCGTATGGCCACATGGAACAGCGTGCCCGTCACAAAATTCCTCAGCGCCGAACAGCAGAAACAGGTCGTTGCCGACACCATGGTGGGCGGTGCAACACTTACCAAGCTCATCGGCACTTCAGCCTGGTATGCGCCCGGGGCCGCCGGAGCGGCATTGGTCGAAACCATTTTGCGTGATGAAAAGAAGTTGTTCACCTGCTGCGTGTACCTCGAAGGCGAATGGGGCCAGCAAGATATTTGCCTGGGCGTTCCCGTCACCATCGGACGCAAAGGGTGGGAGAAGATCATTGATTTTGATCTGAGCGCGGAAGAACAGTCGCTCTTCAGCAAAAGCGCCGAAGCAGTGCGCAACATGAACAACGTGCTGCAGTCATTGCCTGCCTAAGCGGTACTCCAGCCTGTCGACGATATAATTAATGTCCATCTCTTTCATGCATTTGAAATGACCGAGTGGACATTTTTTATTGCCAAACTTGCTGCAGGGCTGGCATTTCAAAGGAGGCATGCGAATGATGTTTTCGTAAGGAGCTTCCTGCAATGCTGAAAGAAACGGTTTGCCATAGTAAGGCTCCACATCCAGTTTGGGCGAAGTGCTGCCCCATATGGCCAGCACTGTTTTGGTGAAGGCGGAAGCAACGTATTGCAAACCGGTGTCGTGCGAAATGACCAGCTTCGATCTCCGCACCAGGTCGGCCGATTCGTTCAGGTTAAATTTTCCGCAGGCATTGTAAATTTTTACCGGGTCCACTTCTGTTACTTCGTTGCCAACCGCTTCATCCTCCTTGCCGCCAATCAGAATAACCGGATGGTGGATATTTTCGCAAAGCTGCTTTAATTTATATACGGGTAATTTTTTTGTGTGATACGATGCGCCGATCACTATCGCAATATAACCCGCATGATGGGAAGCCGGAATATCGGATTCTTTGATCCGGTCGCTTTCCGGTATAAAATAGTCGAGGCCGCCGCCGTCATCCTTCACACCGAAACCCGCGACAGTGTCGAGGCTGCGTTGCGTAATGTGCCTGCCGGGCATAACGTTGATGCGGAGTTTTGTGAGCAGGAACTTTTGAAAATTGAGTTTATTGATGGTGTATGACTTTACACCTAATGCGCGCTTGATTTTCAGTGTTCGCAAATTGTTTTGAAGGTCGATCACGTAATCGTACTCTTCGTGCTTCAGCGCTTCGATGACTTCTCTAAGGTTGTTGTCGTAATAAAAGAATTTGTCGATGTGGGGATTGGAAGCGGTAACGATTTTGAATGAGGCCTTTGTGAGAAAATGCACTTCTGCGGTGAGCACCTGTTTCTTCAGGCACCTTAAAACCGGGGATGCCAGAACAATGTCGCCGATAGAAGAAAATCTTATCACCAGGAATTTCATAGATGAGGGCGGTTGTTTATTTTAGTTGGTTGGTTTGGGAATGGGCAGTAGGCAATGGGCAATATAGTTTTGCGATGTGTTAATAATAATTTGGATTGTCGAAATGGTTGCCGTTGCCCTTTCTCACTTCTCAACATAATTCAAATCCTTATGAAATGTTTCTTTCGTCAACCACACCGCAACTAATCCGATGAGAATCGCAAGGCACCCTGTCGTTATTCCACTGCGCACAATGTTCCAGTGCAGGTTATCCTGTAAAAGATCCTTGAACAGCAGGTTTAATAATGGCAGTGAGCCCCTCACCATATTGGGGATAGTGGTAGCGGCGGTGGCGCGCAGGTTGGTGCCGAACTGTTCGGCTCCCATGGTTACGAATATCGCCCAGAAACCGGTACTGAAGCCGAGTGCTGTGCACACCAGGTACATGGTCGTGTCGTTCGTATTCAACGAGCTGAAAAAGAAAATTGTTGAAACGATGGTGAAGAGATAAAAAAGATACAGCGCCTTCTTCCTGCTTTTGAAATACTGGCTCACAAGGCCGATCAGTATGTCGCCGATGGCGATAGCGATATATGCATACATGATCGCCTTTCCGCTATCAATCGAATTTTCGCCATACAATGCATCGGCGAAGCGGTTGCTGTAATTCACCAGTATCCCGATCACGAACCAGGTGGGAAGGCCGATCAAAATTGCCAGGATATATTTACGGAAGCGTTCGCCGTTTGTAAAAAACATCAGCAGGCTGCCCCGTTTCACATTTTGTTCCAGCTTCACCTGCCTGAACATTCCACTTTCCGAAACGCTGATGCGCATGAACAACAAAACAATGCCGAGCACGCCGCCGATCTTATAGCACAGCCTCCAGTCGTGATCGGTCAGGCTGAACGTAGCATAGGCGAAAACCGCTCCGAACAGCCCGATACCCGCCACCAGCGAAGTGCCAATGCCTCTTTTGTTTTTTGGCAGCAGCTCACTCACGAGCGTAATACCCGCGCCCAGTTCGCCTGCAAGGCCGAGGCCGGCAACGAACCGCGCCGATGAATATTGACCAATCGTTGTTACATAGCCGGTTAAGAAATTAGCGACGGAATACAGCAATATAGATCCGAAAAGAACGCTGAGCCTTCCCCGTTTGTCGCCCATTACGCCCCAGATGATGCCGCCGATGAGAAGGCCGATCATCTGCCAGTTAATGATGGTTGTGCTGGCGGAGATCATGGTGGCGTCGGTTACGCCAAGGTCTCTCAGGCTCGGTTCGCGAACGATAGTGAAGAGCAGCAGATCGTAGATGTCGACAAAATACCCGAGTGCGGCAACGATCACGGGTATAGAGAATAAGCCATATTGCTTTTGGTTCATTATTCAGACGGGTTAAGGGGTTCTGCAGGATCTTTTCTTTTACCAAAAATTAATTTGTATAAAACCGGTGCGGTCGTGACCAGCACGATCACCAAAACGATCACTTCAAGATGTTCCCTTAAATCGTAATTGAACCTCCTCTCAAAAAACTTTTGCAGGTAGTGGCCCGATGCCAGCATGGACGTTGTCCAGGCAATGCAGCCCACGATATTATAGAATGCGAATTTCTTGCGGTCCATGTAAACGATGCCCGCAATGATGGGTGCAAACGTGCGGATAACCGGCAGGAAGCGCGCGAAAACGATGGCGCCGCCGCCATGCCTGTCGTAAAAATCTTTGGCCTGGTAGAGGTATTTCTTTTTAAACAGGAACCTGTCTTTCCACGTGTACATGGCAGGGCCGATGCGCCGCCCGAACCAGAAGCCGGCCACATTTCCCAGGATACCCGCTAACGAACAAAGGGCAATGATCATCGCGAGGTTGAGAAAGTCGCTGTTCAGATTATAGAATGATTCAGCCAGTGAATTACTATAGATGCCTGCCACGAACAAAAGCGAATCGCCCGGCAGGAAGAAGCCGGCGAACAATCCTGTTTCTGCAAAAATGATAAACAATACAAGCCAGAGCCCGCCGTTGTCGATATAAAATTGAGGCTGCAGTAATTGCGTCCAGTTAAAAGCATCTATTAAAAACATAATCTAAAGATCGTTACAAGTTAATTTAATTTTCCAGCGCACCTTCCCATTTACTAACTACCGCGGTGGCCACGCTGTTACCAATCACATTCGTTGCACTCCGCCCCATATCGAGCAGCGGGTCGATACCCAGCAGCAATGCTATGCCCGCCTCCGGAATATTAAAAGTGGCCAATGTTCCCGCTATCACCACCAGGGCCGCCCGGGGCACGCCGGCGATGCCTTTACTGGTGAGCATCAGCACAAGTAACATACTCAGTTGCGTGCCAAAATCAATATGTATGCCGTAAGACTGCGCAATAAACAGGGAGGCGAAGGTCATGTACATCATACTGCCGTCGAGGTTGAACGAATAACCAAGTGGCAGTACAAAGCTGACTATTTTATCGCGGCAGCCAAACCGTTCCAGCTCGAGCATTGTTTTTGGGAACGCCGCCTCGCTGCTCGACGTGCTGAATGCGAGGATCACGGGTTCTTTGATGCGGCGCATCAGCTCAAAAATCCGTCTTTTTATGACAACAGCACCCGCGCCTGCAATAAACAACCATAAAATAAACAGCCCCAGGTAGAATTCGCCGATAAAAATGGAATACGTTTTCAGGATGCCCGGTCCCTGTTTCGCCACGATGGCGGTCATCGCCCCAAAAACGGCCAGCGGCGCCAGGTTCATTACATAGGCCGTGATCTTGAAAATGACATGCGAGATGGCATCGAACGCTTTGATGATGACCTGGCCGGGTTCGCCGATGGATGCCGTTGCCACGCCAAAGAAAAGCGCAAACACCACGATCTGCAATATTTCATTGTTGGCCATTGCGTCCACAACGCTGGTAGGAAAAACGTGGTGGAGGAACTCGCGAAGCGTGAGTGCGGATTTGGCGATGCCGGTATCTTCACTTCCCGCGGGTAGGGGAAGATGCATTTCAATGCCCGGCTGAAAGACGTTGACGAGCAACATGCCCAGCAGCAAACTTACCAGCGATGCCCCGATGAACCACAGCAAAGTTTTGGCTCCGATGCGCCCAACGGCTTTCATGTCGCCAAGTTTTGCCACGCCCACCACAAGGGTAAAGAAGACGAGCGGTGCGACGATCATCTTGATCAGGCGGAGGAAAATTTCAGGCAGCAACGAAAAGGGACCTGTGATACCGGCGATGTCTTCCTGTGAGAAGTTTTCATTGAATACGAATCCCAATATGATCCCAGCGATCAGCGCTACAATGATATAGGTGGTCAGCCGGTTCCCTTTTTTCATCTATACGGTAATGATAATTCTGCAATATAATATATATCTTACCGCCTTATTTTTTTTATTTGCTTACTCCTCAACACCTAATTGATTATTTCTTATGAGTTTGTTTGTCAGGAAACCACTCGGTACATTATTGGCAGAAGCTGCCGACACAGAAAAGGGTCTTAAGAAAACTTTGGGCGCCGGCGCGCTGGTAGCGCTCGGCATTGGCGCCATCATCGGTGCCGGACTTTTTTCGATTACCGGCGTCGCTGCCGCGAATCATGCCGGCCCGGCCATCACCATTTCTTTTATCGTGGCCGCATTAGGTTGCGCATTTGCCGGGTTATGCTATGCCGAATTTGCTTCGATGATCCCTGTGGCAGGCAGCGCCTATACTTATTCGTATGCCACCCTCGGAGAATTCATTGCGTGGGTAATCGGTTGGGACCTTGTACTTGAATATGCTGTGGGCGCCGCGACGGTGGCCATCAGTTGGAGCCGTTATCTTATAAAATTTTTACAGGGTTTTGGTATAGATCTCCCGGCGTCGCTGAGCTTCGGCCCATGGGATGGCGGCGTCATTAATCTGCCTGCCGTGTTTATCGTGGTGCTGATGAGCCTGCTGCTGATAAGGGGCACACAGGAAAGTGCAAGGGTGAACACGATCATCGTCGTGATCAAAGTATCCATCGTACTGATCTTTATTTTGCTTGGCTGGCATTACATCAACAATACCAACTATGATCCCTACATTCCGCCGAATACCGGCGAATTCGGAGCGTTTGGATTCAGCGGGGTGATCAGGGCCGCGGCGATTGTGTTTTTTGCGTACATCGGCTTCGATGCCGTCTCAACGGCGGCACAGGAGGCGAAAAATCCAAAACGCGACATGCCGATTGGCATTCTCGGGTCGCTGTTGATCTGTACGATCCTCTACATTCTCTTCGCTCATGTGATGACAGGGGTGACGCACTATACGTCCTTTAAAGGCAAGGACGAAATCGCGCCCGTGGCAGTGGCCATCGAGCATATGGGCACAGCCGATGCGGCCGGCGTTATTCATGCCGACTATCCCTGGCTGAACCGCCTGATACTGGTGGCCATTCTCGGGGGATATTCGTCGGTGATACTCGTGATGCTGCTGGGCCAGTCGCGCGTTTTCTTTTCGATGAGCAGGGACGGTCTTCTTCCGCCCGTTTTTCATCGTGTTCATCCAAAATTCCGCACGCCGGCAAAGTCGAATATGCTATTCATGTTGTTTGTGAGCCTGTTTGCCGCTTTTGTACCGGCAAGGGTAGTGGGCGAGATGACGAGCATCGGAACGCTCTTCGCTTTTATATTGGTGTGCATCGGCGTATGGGTGCTCCGGAAAAGGCATCCGGAAATTCCGCGCGCATTCAAAACGCCATTGGTGCCGCTTGTTCCGATCCTCGGCATTGTTACCTGTCTTTTTATGATGGTGTTTCTTCCGCTCGACACGTGGATAAGGCTCATCGTATGGATGATCATTGGCTTCGACGTTTATTTATATTATGGTATCCGGCATAGTGGTTTATCCGATCATGCGGCATCCACACATTCCCGGTCCACAAGGATCGTTTCGCGCGTTGGGGTTCTGTTGGTCGCATTGCTGATCATTGTGGCGCTGATTCATCACAGCATGAACAGTTCGGATACGGGTCTTTTTTATTTTTCGCTCGTGTTTTCTGTTTTACATATTCTTCTTTACTTGCAGAAAATTTTAAAACAAAGGTCAGTTCCGAAATAATTACAGACTATGGGTCGAATATTTGAGGTCAGAAAGGCCACCATGTTTGCCAGGTGGGACAGGATGGCAAAGCAGTTTTCGCGTATCGGCAAGGAGATATCCATCGCCGTGAAGGCCGGCGGTCCGGACCCGAATACGAACCCCGCGCTGAGAAGGTGCATACAGAACGCCAAGAGCGTGAACATGCCCAAAGACCGCGTGGAGGCTGCGATCAAGCGCGCCTCCGGCAAGGAGATGGCGAACTTTGAAGAAGTATTGTATGAAGGTTATGCTCCTCACGGCGTTGCCGTGCTCGTGGAAACCGCCACCGATAATACCACCCGTACCGTTGCTAATGTGCGTTCGCATTTTAATAAGGGACATGGTTCCCTGGGCAACAGCGGCAGCGTGAGCTTTCAATTCAGGAAGATGGGGGTATTCAAATTGAGACCGGAAGGAATTAATGCAGAGGATCTCGAACTCGAGCTTATCGACTTCGGACTGGAAGAGATGGGAGAGGGTACAGGAGAAAATGAGGAGACGGTGCTGGTGCTGAGGACGGCTTTCGGTGACTTTGGAAATATGCAAAAGGCGTTGGAAGAAAAGGGGCTGAATACGATTAGCGCAGAGGTGGAGTGGATACCGGGCACTACCGTTCAACTGCCGGAAGATCAGGCGCAGGAGGTGTTAAAGCTTGTGGACAGGCTGGAGCAGGATGAAGATGTGCAGAAGGTGTTTCATAATTTGAGTTAAAACTGAATACAGCTCGTACGGATTTTTGTTAGCTGTTATATGGATTTAGCCGCCTCACTATTTAAGTCAAAAATGAAAAAATAATTTCCCCTCCCTGAGGGAGGGGTCGGGGGTGGGTTTATAACTTTTAACTTTTTCTCACTCTTTCATCATATCGAGTATCACACTCGTAATCTCTTCCCGGTTGGGCTTGCTGAAATAATCCCCATCACTTCCATACGCCGGGCGGTGAGCCTTACCGGTTATTGTTCGGGGGGCAGCATCAAGCCAGCGGTATCCATTCTGTTTTTCCATTACGATATTAAACATGTAGCCCGCAGCGCCGCCGGGCACGTCTTCATCTACAAATAATATTTTGTTGGTTTTTTTCAGCGAGGCGAGAATGCTTTCATTTACGTCGAATGGAAGCAGCGTTTGCACATCAACAATTTCAACACTAACGCCGTGCTTTTCCAGGATTACCGCAGCTTCCTCCACAATCCTGAGTGTTGAACCGTACGAAACAACGGTGATATCGGTACCCTCCCTGATCACTTCCGGCTCGCCGAGCGCCACGGTATAATCGAGGATGTTGGCAGGAAGCTTTTCCTTGCGCCGGTAGCCATTCAGCGATTCAACCATGATGCCGGGATCATTTCCGCGAAGCAATGTATTGTAAAGGCCTATTGCCTGCACCATGTTGCGGGGTACGCAGATATGAAATCCCCTGAGTGCATGTACCATCACCCCCATCGGCGACCCGCTGTGCCAGATGCCCTCGAGCCTGTGGCCACGGGTGCGCAGGATAAACGGACAACTTTGCTTGCCAATGGTTCGCCAATGCATGCAGGCCGCATCGTCGGTAAGTGTTTGCAGGCCGTAATAAATGTAGTCGAGGTATTGTATTTCAGCGATGGGGCGGAGGCCGCGCATCGACAACCCAATGCCCTGACCCACAATAGTGAGCTCGCGAATGCCGCTGTCGAAGATCCTCGACTCACCGTGCTTGTGCTGTAATCCCGCGAATCCCTGGTTTACGTCGCCTATCTTCCCAACATCTTCACCGAAGGCCACTACCTCCGGGCGCCGGCTCAACAGTTCATCAAAATACCGGTTCAATATTTCATAACCGTTCAACAGGGGCGCATCGGGCGCATACTCGGCGCTGTTAGTTTTTATCAGGCGCGGACTTTTTGGCGACTCGTCATACAGGTGGGTGTGGAAGAGGTCGTAATTCTCTTTCTTGAGCTGCTCGTAATATTCTTTTATCTCATGCGCATGTGGCGCATCGCCTGCGGCAAGGATGGAAGTGTAAAGCGTTTGCAAAACGTCTTTCCTATTAGGTTCCTTGTTGGTCACGAGCATCTTCCGCGCCTTTGCAATGTCGCCATTTACGTCGGCGCCATTGTTCACCAGATCGTCCATCAGGCCAATGGTGCGGTCCACAAGTACCTTCACGCCATTGAGGTACCTCGTCCAGGCAGCCTGGCGGCTTTTTTTAATGTGATCCTTTGCCGCGTATTCAATATTGTTCAGCTCCTCTTCGCTGGCGAGGGCATTGGCAAGTATCCATTCGCGGAATTTTTTGTTGGAGTCCCAGTTCCTTTCCCACTCAAGGCGTTCGTGTGGTTTGTAACGTTCATGGCTGCCCGAAGTGGAGTGGCCCTGCGGCTGGGTTACTTCTTCTACGTGAAAGAGCACCGGAACATGTGTTTGCCGCATAGATGCGATGGCGCGTTCAAACACTTCGCACATGCCGGCGTAATCCCAGGCCTTCACCCTGTAAATATTAATGCCGTTGCTGTCTTCCGTTTTTTGCAGGCCCTTCATCGCCTCGGAGATAGAGCCCTTGGTGGTCTGCATCTCTTTCGGTACGGAGATGCCGTACCCGTCGTCCCACACAAACACCGCAAGCGGGATCTGCATCACGCCGGCAGCGTTCATGATCTCCCAAAAATGACCCTCGGAAGTGGATGCGTCGCCAATGGTGGCGAAGCACACTTCGTTGCCATTGTTACTGAGGTGTTGAAACTGTTTAAGGGCCGGATTTTCACGGAACAGCTTGGAGGCCAGCGCGAATCCGACCGATCGCGGTATCTGTGCGGCGGTGGGAGCCAGTGGACCGACAATATTCCGGCGGTTCACAAGGTCCAGCCATTCGCCGTTCTCATCCACGAACGGCGTGGCGAAATGGGCGTTCATGTTGCGGCCGCCGCTATGCGGTTCGTTGTTAATGTCGGGATCGGCATACAGTTGCGAAAAGAACTCTTCCATGGTGGCCTGGCCGGTGGCAAAGGCGAAGGTCTGGTCGCGGTAGTAGCCCGACAGGAAATCGCCGGGCTGGAAGAACTTGGCCGCGGCCACCTGGGCAACCTCCTTACCGTCGCCAAATATGCCGAATTTGGCCTTGCCGGTGAGCACCTCCCTGCGACCCAGCAAACTGGCCTCCCGACTCTCGCAGCATATGCGGTAGTCGTGCATCACCTCCTGCCGGAAGTGGCTGAAGGATAGTTTTTCAGTGGTTGCTGAGTTGATGTTGTCCACATGTTCCATGTCGCAAACCTAAGGAATTTTATAAATTGCGGTTAAACCGTTAAAATCGGCGGAATCTTTGAAAATTATTGGTATTCACCGAGTTTAACTATTATTTTTGGAATACGTTCAACATTAAAACGGATTAATTTTTACATTCTCAAGTAATGAAACGAATTACCCTTCTTTTCTTAATATTAGCTGCCGGCATAACTACCACTTATGCGCAGTCGATGGTGAAAAGAAATGCAGAAGTAATCGGCATGAAGGAAACGACATTCGACTTCGGAAAGATCCCGCAGGGAAAGCCGGTGACCCATAATTTCGAGGTCACGAACAGCGGCGACAAGCCGCTGATCATCGAAAACGTGGAGGCCTCGTGCGGCTGCACCACGCCCGAATGGAGCCAGGACCCGGTGCCACCCGGCGGCCAAACCATTATCAAAGTGGGTTTCAATGCCTCTTCACAGGGACTGTTCAAAAAAAGCATCACCATCAATTATAATGGTGACCAAGCGAAGACCCTGTTGATTTCGGGAGAAGTTTATGCCCGGCCTACAACTTCTGCGCCCCTTAACGCGTCATTATCCTTATTAAAACAATAAACAAGATATGAAAGCTCTACTATTGGCATTTTCAGTTATGCTGGTATCCACAGCGGTTTTTTCGCAATCGAAGAAAGCCGAAGAATTGGTTGACTTCAAAGAAAAAGTATATGACTTCGGTAAAATCAAACAGGGCGTTCCTGTTACCCACGATTTTGCTTTTACAAATATCAGCGATAAGCCTCTTGTGATCGAAAGCGCCACCGCTTCGTGCGGATGCACCACACCTACCTGGCCGCAGGCGCCTGTTGCCAAGGGTAAATCGGATAAGATAAAGGCCGGTTTTAACGCCGCCGCTGCCGGAACATTTACCAAGCAGATCACCATCAAGGTGGCCGGCGCAGATGCTCCAACAACGCTTACCATCAAGGGAGAAGTGCTGAACGCCACTGCATACGCCGACCTGCAAAAGAACAAGTCGAAATAAGGAGCTGATAATTAATGCCATTATCTTTGCGGCATGCCACAAATCAGCTTACGTGGACAGGAAATGCCTGCTTCACCCATCCGCAGACTGGTACCGTACGCGGAAACCGCAAAAAAGAATGGAACCAAAGTTTATCACCTCAATATCGGGCAGCCCGATATTGAAACACCGAAAGCTGCGCTCGACGCCGTAAGAAATTCGACGTTTACGGTGCTTGAATACAGCCACAGCGCCGGCAACGAAAGCTATCGCCACAAGCTTGTTTCTTATTATAAAAGGAACAGTATCGACATTCACCACGATGACATCATTGTTACCACGGGAGGATCGGAAGCGATCCTCTTTGGCATGATGGGATGCCTCGATGCGGGCGATGAAGTGATCAGCACCGAACCTTTCTATGCCAACTACATGGGATTTGCCGCAGAGGCCAATGTGATTGTCAAAGCAGTGACGTCAACCATCGAAACCGGCTTTGCCCTGCCTTCGTTCGACGATATTGAAAAAGCCATCGGCCCCAAAACGAGGGCCATCATCATCTGCAATCCCAACAATCCAACCGGTTATTTATATACCCGGGACGAGCTGGAAGTGCTAAAGCAGCTTGTCATCAAGCACGACATCTACCTTTTTTCTGATGAGGCGTACCGCGAGTTCACCTACTCGGGCGAGCATTTCAGTGCGTTGCAACTGACCGGCGTTGACGATCACGTGGTGTTGATGGATACCATTTCGAAAAGATACAGTGCATGCGGCGCCCGCCTTGGCGCGCTCATCACGCGAAATAAAAACGTGATCGCTGCCGCAATGAAGTTTGCGCAGGCAAGGCTGAGCCCTCCGGGATTTGCACAGATACTGGCAGAGGCCGCCGTTGACCTGCCGGCCGACTATTTCGACAAGTCGAAGAAGGAGTACATGAAGAGACGGGATTTGATGGTGAAGAGGCTGAATGCGATGCCGGGAGTGGTTTGTCCTAATCCCGGCGGAGCGTTTTATGTGATCGCCAGGCTGCCCGTGGACGATGCCGACCGCTTTTGCCAGTGGCTGCTCGAGTCATTTTCTTACGAGGGCGCCACGGTGATGATGGCGCCGGGTTCGGGGTTTTATGCCACACCCGGCCTGGGCAGGCAGGAGGTACGGCTGGCGTACGTGTTAAATACAGAAGATATCGGGAATGCAATGGACTGCCTGGAGAAAGCGTTGGTGGAATATAATCAATAGAAAAGGCCCATGGGAGCGTTGGCTCAGATGGGCCCGGTTTCATGGTTCTACGGATCGCTGAATTCCACAATTAGGCGTCACATATTTTAATATATTGGCAGATCCTTAATTACATAATTCACTTTCCTGGGTTTCGTTTTCTGTTTTTCCATTTTACTCCTGTCGTCAAATTCATCCTGGGCCTTGTGTTTCTTATCTTCTTTTTCGGGTTCGGGCAGCTTGCCCCTGTCTATTTTTTTATCGGCTGGCATATTCAGGTAATTTTAAAGGTGATCGTATAAAATAGAATTCATCCAAGAATTACCAAATTTCTATGCCAATATTTCGTAAACTTCTAATTGCTTAAAATATAGGACTGGCGCGCTTTGCACGAATTTGCCATAACTATGGCGCGCAAGAAAATGCGTGCTTGTGGAGAATTATCAACAATACTTTTGCCGCAAATTCACGATTGATTTTTCCCCGCCTTGTAACCGGAAATGGAGTAGTATAAAATATACAGATAACAGGGAAGTACGCACAGGAAAAACGACAGGCCGTTGCTGAGATGGAGGTTATCCTTAAAGTACCCGTACAGCAGCGGCAGGATGGCGCCACCGGCGATACCCATTACCAGCATCGCCGAAGCTATTTTGGTAAACCTGCCGAGGCCGCCGATAGCCAGCGGCCATATGGCCGGCCACATGAGGGCGTTGGAAAGGCCGAGCAAGGCGATGAATGTTACGGAGGTGTATCCGTCTGTAAGGAAAACGCAAACGGTAAAGATGATGCCCGAAATGGCGGAAAACTTAAGACCCGTTTGCTGGGAAATAACCTTCGGGATAGTCAGTACCCCAATCACGTAGCCTACCAGCATGGCGGCGAGTGTGAAGGTGGTGAAGTATTTCGTTTCTGAAAGAGGCATTCCCATGGCTTTACCGTACATCCCGATGGCATCGCCGGCCATTACCTCTGCACCTACGTACAGGAAGATGCAAACCACACCCAGCATCAGGTGAGGGTAGGCAAACACGCTGCTCCTCGCGGGATTGTTTGCGGTGGCCGTTCCCGGCTCCTCCTTGTCGGTGTCGATTTCCGGGAGGGATGACTTTTTGATCATGAATGCCAGCAGGCAAAGGATCACGGTAATCACAATATACGGGGTGATGATCCGGGAAGCCAACTCGTCGAGCAGGCGGTTTTTCTGGATGATGTCGGTGGTGCTCAGAATTTCATTTTCAAGATTAGTGGCGTCTGCCAGTACAACGGCGGCGAGTATCAGCGGGCTGATCATGCCCGCTCCCTTGTTGCAGATGCCCATGATGCTGATGCGCTTGGCGGCGCTTTCGATCGGCCCGATAATGCTGATGTAAGGGTTGGACGCGGTTTGCAGCAGGGCGAGACCCATGCCCTGCACAAATAATCCGGTAAGGAACACGGGGAAGCTTCTTGAATTGGCAGCCGGAACGAATATCAACGAGCCGATGGCCATGATGAGCAGGCCGAGCGCCATCCCGTTTTTAAAGCCCGTTACCTTCAATATCCTTGACGAGGGTATAGCCAGGAAGAAGTAGGCCATGTAAAATGCAAACGTTACGAAGAACGCCTGCACGTCGTTGCTCAACTGGCAGGCGAGTTTCAGGAAAGGTATAAGCGTACCGTTCAGCCACGTAACAAACCCAAAAACGAAGAAAAGGACGCCGATGATAAAGATGGCGTAAGTATTTGAATCCCTGGCAACCCGTGGGGCAGCTATTGTTTGCATATGGAAGATTTATTTTTTTCTACAAGCGCTTGTACCTGTTTTTTGAAGATAGGGGATTTTTCCTGGTAACAACGCAACAGTTCGATCTGGTTTTTTGCGCGAATGAGGTTATGACCCTCATATTTAATGCTGTAGTAAATATCGTTGTTAAAGTGGTCGGCAAGAAACCTCACAGCCTGCATGTAGATCATGAATTCGCCGGAATAAACGAAATGATCCACCTCGCTCGACGTAAGCTCATCACTCATTTCTTCCAGGTAGCCCTCCGCAATGGCGGAGAAGTATTCTTCCCTCACTGAAAGACGCGAAAATTCGTTCTCTTCTTCACTGTACGGGCAAAGGTAGGTGCGCATCATGTCGCCCACATCGCTGATGAAGTAACCGGACATGGTCGTGTCGAGGTCGATAACGCAAATGCCTTTGTTGTGCTCATTGAACAGCACATTGCTGATCTTGGTGTCGTGGTGCGTTACTCTTTTTTTGAAATTGGGATCCGCAACGATCTTTTCATATTCGGTTACGATCGCTTTGTTGTTCCTGATAAAGGCTATTTCCGGTCCGCATTGCCGTATGCGTTCCGGGTTGCCATTCTTCAGGCTGTCCTCAAATAGTTTGTATCGTAAAATAAGATCGTGAAAATGCGGAATGGTGAACTTAAGGCTGCCGGCATCGAACCCCGCGAGTGTTTTTGTAAAGCAGCCAAACTGCTGCGCTGCTTCGCGTGCGATTTGCGGGGAAGAAGCCACCACGTATGTTTTCGAGTTTTTGATGAACGGCATCAGGCGGTAGTACCCTCCCATTTCATATACCATGTCATTATTGCTTTGCGTGGCGATGGGCAGAACGAAAGCGTAATCGGGAAAGTGAATGTTGAGGTACCGGCCGATTGATCTTAAGTTATCGGCCACGTCGTCGGGAATATTGAACACGTTCTGGTTGATGCGTTGCAAAATGTATTCTCTTGCGCCGCTTGTAATTTTCCAGGTGTTGTTAATCAGGCCCGTACCAAAGGGAATTATTTCGCATTGATTTTCATGCAATCCGTAAGCGGCTAATATGGTTCTAAGCATCAATTCTGAACGTGAAATGAATAGTAGTTCCAAACATAGCAAACTTACACATTCGATAGCTTATCAAACGTTTGCGTATAACGTGCAGCAAAGTGCCGGAAATATCAAAAAAGTATAAATCATAACCATTCCGGTTTGCCTGGAATGGTTATGATTATACAGGATATTGAAAATCACTGTTTAGTTTCTGTGTCCTGATTTTCCTGTTGAGAAGTGTTTTTTTTAGGTTTTAAATTGGCGAGCGATCCCTTTTTTTCGATCTCGTCTTTTTCTTCGGGATCGTCGGATGTTACACCGGAGTTGTATGACCCCCCCAGTGTGGCTTTTTCCTGAACGCCGGGGATGTATTCGTTCCGGCCCTCTTCTTGCGCCGGGTCCTTTTTCGGATCCTTTTTATTGTCCTGCATATTTGTTTTTTTAGTGAATCAATACCGGAAGATGGCGGCAAGCTCACCAGGCTCCGGCATCGTATCCTTATCCATTACAAAGACCTCGCCACCATTCTGAATGGTTTTTGCCGCGGCCCGGTCGGCCAGGTTTTCTGCCCCGTCCTTCATGGTGCTGAATACCTTCAGCTCGTTGGTTTCTTCGTTGAAGGCGCCCCAAATCTGCACATCTTTTTGCACAAACAGCCTCGATATCTTTCCATAAAATGCGGCAGGGATGATCTTATAACTGTTGACCGAGGTAAGATCGGTTGCCGACTTGTTGCCGTATTCTTCGAGCGCCCGCTGCAGGCTCCGGCCAAAGTAGGGGCGCATAATTTCCATTGCCCGCTCATGCAGCTCGTGGGGGTCTTCCATTTTATGATTGCCGGTAAGCGCTTCGGGCCATATATTATTGTAATCCGAAACCGACCGGTAGATCGGTATGTGATGGTCGAGTCCCGCGAGCAGCAATGGAACGGTGGAATAGTGCAAATGCGATTTCCAGATGGTATCGCCAACCTCTTCGAGGAAAGCGGCGACATTTTGTTTTTCATCGGGTTTGCCCGAGCCGATGCCGTGGTAATTGGCGCCGCCTTTGTCGCCTCCGCCGGCGCGGAACAATTTCTGGTCGTCTTTATTTTCAAAATGTACGACGTCGTCAACGGCTAACGGCATTTCATCGACAGGAATATGCTCGATGCCGAATGCGTCGGCGCGATACAATTGAGGTGTCTTTTTACTGATCACCAGCAAATAGAAATATTCTTTTCGTACCATAAAGGGCACGAGCGCACTTACAGAAAAGGTGCTGTTCACCAGTATCTCATTTTTGACCGGGCCCGCGAGGCGGATGAATTTAAAAAAGTCGTCGGAGAAATATAGCACCAGTCCCTTTGAAAGCGTTTTCCAAAGTTTATCATCGCGAAGCATTTCATAGGCAGGCTTGAGTATCTTCCTGACTCTCGCGGTTTCAATGTTCTTCTGCTGAAGGGTTTTTTCCACCTGCTGCAGCGCATTCTTGAAAGCGATAAAATCAACCTGCTCATTCACTTCCACTCCCGATGCGTGAGTGGGGAGGAGGATGCTTACACAAACATCTGCCTTGTAGGCCGACAAATAATTGAACAGGTCTTTATCGATAATTCCGGGAAGTTCTTCCGGTATCGTTTTCGTAAATTCTTCATTGAGCGTTTGCTGCCGGCTTTTGCTGCTGGCATCGCCGGTTCTCGAAAAATCCTCTCCTTTTCCAGTGTTTCTGTTGTGATGCCTTACATGTACATCCGGTGAAATTTCATCTCCATGCAATGGAGTATATTTATCTTTTCCCATATTAATAGGTTTTAATGAGGTGGACTCAATAAGTATACCACGGAAGGAGTTGGAGTGGCGGACAGGGAGTGGGGAGGATGTGTTATTTTTACTTATCATGAAAATAAAAATATACCAGGTAGATGCGTTCACCGATAAATTGTTTTCCGGCAATCCTGCCGCTGTTTGTCCGTTAGACCGGTGGCTGCGCAACGACGTGTTGCAGAATATTGCCATGGAAAACAATCTGGCAGAAACAGCTTTCTATGTAAAAAACGGCGATGTATATGAAATCAGGTGGTTCACGCCAACGGTTGAAGTAGATCTTTGCGGCCATGCCACGCTGGCCGCTGCCTATATTTTGTTCATGGAAGAGGAAAGCGGCAACGATAAAATAACTTTTCATTCACCAAGAAGCGGGGAACTGATCGTAGAGAAAGGGAATAATATGTACACGTTGAATTTTCCGGCTGATGAATATTCGAAAACGCCACTGACGCCCGACCTGGCAGCATGCTTCGATATACCGGCCCAGGAAGCGTATAAGGGGAAGACGGACTACATGCTGGTGTTTGCCGACGAGTCGCAGATCGAGTCGATCATACCCGACCTGAAACGGATCGCCGACGTTCCGGCACGGGGAGTCATAACAACCGCCAGGGGGAACGATGTGGATTTTGTGTCCCGTTTTTTTGGCCCCGCCTCGGGAATTAATGAGGACCCTGTAACCGGTTCGGCCCACACCACGCTTACTCCTTACTGGCACTCACGCACGGGCAAGACGGTGATGACGGCAAAGCAACTTTCTCCGCGTGGGGGTTACCTTACCTGTTCATGGCTCGGCGACAGGGTGGCCATCAGCGGACAGGCGAAGTTGTATTTGAGTGGTGAGATTGAGGTGGAATAGTGATGGGCAATGGGCAATA